>VAZL01000931.1:0-1224 GCA_005883445.1 Alphaproteobacteria bacterium
CCGCGTGGGCGGCAAACGAAGGCGTGCCGGTCATCGAGGATTTCGGCGTCGATCTGCTCAAGGTGCCGACCGCGCCGTGGCGGCGCTTCGGGATCGACGGCGCCCTTGTACACCTCAAGGGACGCGGCGATTTCGTCTCGATCTTCGTGCTCGAGCTTGCGCCCGGAGCGAAGTCGGCGCCGCAGAAACATCTCTTCGAAGAGGTCGTGTACGTGCTGTCCGGACACGGCAACACCACCATCGAAACCAGCGACGGACGCAAGCATAGCTTCGAATGGGGCCCCAAGAGTCTATTCGCGCTGCCGCTCAATGCCCGCTATCAGCACTTCAATTCGAGCGGTCGCGAGCGCGCGCGGCTCGCCTCGACCAACAATCTCGCGCTCATACTCAACCTCTTCCACAACGAAGCCTTCGTGTTCGACAACGGCTACGACTTTCCCGAACGCCAGGGGGCGGCGAAATATTTCAGCGGCGAAGGCGAGTTCATACCGGTGCGCCCGGGCCGCAACATGTGGGAGACCAACGCGCCGGCGGATCGAACATGATGTTCATCCTCGCCGACGGCACCATGCACGCGCACACCTCGCAGATGCCGGTCGGCACCTACAAGAAGGCGCACCGCCACGGTCCCGACTTTCACGTCTTCGCCGTCACCGGCCACGGTTTCTCGCTGCTGTGGTACGAGGGCGCAAAGGACTTCGTGCGCATCGATTGGAAGCATGGCTGGGTGTTCGCGCCGCCGGACCAGATGTTCCACCAGCACTTCAATACGGCAGCCGATCCCGCGCGCTACCTCGCCGTCGCCTTCGGCAGCCTGCGCTACCCGTTCACCACCGACAAGCGCCACGTGTTCTTGGGGATGGACGTGAGCGTCAAGGACGGCGGCTGCCAGATCGAATACGAGCACCAGGATCCACGCATCCATGGAATTTATCTCGAGGAGCTCGGCAAGCACGGCGTGACGTCCGGCATGGCCAAGTTCGTGGACGAGCGACCCTACGCCAAGGCTCCGGCATAGTGCGGTGGATTTGAAGGTCCTGCCATTGCAGCCGCAAGCTCGCTCAGGAACTTCAAATCCAAAACCCGCGCCAGAAATCATAGTTTGCCGATGCACGATCTCGAATTCGAGCATCTTCATGTCAGCCCCGACGATGTCGCGGTCAACGAGGTCGCCTGGGCCGCCGACAATGTCGAGCTGACCACGGTCGGCATCGACATCGGCTC
>VAZL01000931.1:1307-4119 GCA_005883445.1 Alphaproteobacteria bacterium
TCGACGATCTCGCCGGTTTCATCGGCGGCTGCTACGCCTATGCCGGCATCGAACGCGAGAAGGTCGACAGCGGCGCCGTCATTCTGACCGGCGAGGCGCTCAAGCGCCGCAACGCACGCGCCATCGCGGATCTCTTCTCCGAGGAAGCCGGCAAATTCGTCTGCGCCTCGGCCGGCCACCACATGGAATGCCAAATGGCAGCCCATGGATCGGGCGCCGTCGCGCTCTCGCGCGGTCACAACGCGACACTGCTCAATGTCGACATCGGCGGCGGCACGACCAAATTCGCGCTGATCGAGAACGGCCGCATCCTGGCCACGTGCGCCGTTGCGGTGGGCGGCCGGCTGATCGTCGAAGGCGACGGCGGCGGCCTCGCGCGCATCGAAGCGCCGGCCGAGCAGATTGCCCAGGCTCTCGGCATCGAGCTCGCGCTCGGTGCGCCGCTCGCGCCGGGCGACCGCCAACGCGTCGCCGCGCGCATGGCTCGCATGGTCATGGGACTGATCGATCTGCGCCAACCGGGCGAGCTTGCACGGGCGCTGCTCGTGACCGAACCCTGGCCGGCCGAGCTCGCCAACAGGAGCATCGATGCCATCACCTTTTCCGGCGGGGTCGCGGAATATCTCTATAAGCGGGAAAGACGGCGCTTCGGCGATCTCGGCTCCGACCTCGCCGAGGAGCTGCGCCATCTGCTGGCGCATCGACGCGACCTTGCTCCGGTCTGGGACCCGGGCCAAGGCATTCGCGCAACCGTCATCGGCGCCGCGCAATTTTCGGGTCAGATCAGCGGAAACACCATCCTGATCGACGATCCCTACAAGCTGCCGCTGCAAAACCTGCCGGTGCTGTCGTGCAACTTCGCGGCCGACGGCGACATCACCGCCGATGCCGTCGCTGCCGCCGTGCGCGGCGCGCTCACGCGCGCCGACTTCGAGGAAGGGGAAAGCCCGATCGCGCTTGCGTTCCCGTGGCGCGGCGATCCCTCGCATGGGCGCTTGCATGCGGTCGCGGCCGGCATCTGCGCCGCGCTGCCGCGGACGCTGCAAGAGGACATGCCGCTGGTGCTCTTGATCGACGGGGACGTCGGCAAGAGCCTCGGCCGCGTCATCCGCCACGAGATCGCGCCCGCGGCCGACGTGATCGCGATTGACGGCGTGCAGCTCAAGGAATTCGATTACGTCGACATCGGGAGCGTCATCGAACTCACCAACGTGGTACCGATCATCATCAAGTCGCTGCTGTTCAAGTAACCCCAGCGCGCCAGACCCCGAGCGACGGCGCATAATGAGGAGGCCCAATGCCTGCCAAGAAGCCTGCCAAGAAGCCCGCCAGGAAGCCTGCCAAGAAGATGCCGCCGCCCCGCGTCTCCATTCTCGCCGAAGACAAGCTGACGCCCGCGCAGCGCGCGCTGCTCGACTCGATCCGTTCCGGCCCGCGCGGCGGCAGCACGACCATCCGCGGACCGTTCGCCGTGTTCCTGCACGCTCCGGCCTTCGGCGAGCTCGCGCAGCAACTCGGCGGCCATTGCCGCTTCAAGACGGCGGTGGCGCCGCGGCTTTCCGAATTCGCCATCTTGGCGACGGCAAAGCTGTGGCGCGCACAATACGAGTGGTTCGCCCACGTGCCCCAGGCCGAGCGCGCGGGTGTCAAGGCCGGCCGCGAGCCGAAGTCGGCCGCCAAGGACGAGCGTGCGCTCTACGATTTCATCCGGGAGCTCTACAAGACGCGGCGCGTCAGCGATAAGACCTATACGCGCGTGCGTGACCTTCTCGGCGAGGCCGCGACCGTCGAGTTCGTCGGCATCCTCGGCTATTACGTGCTGATATCGATGATCCTCAACGTCTTTCGCATGTCGCCGCCGGAAGGCGAGCCGCTCCCGTTTGCAGAGACGTAGCGAGGGCACTGACGCAGAGGCCGCCCGATAGTGGCGATCGTCTTCGTGGCAAACGGTCGCAAGGATTGCTGTTGCACGTAAATGTTTGGTAGTCCTCTACTGGCTGCTCTGAGTTCAAGCCGACCGTAAGCCGGGAGCCCGGCCCTGTGGTTCGGCGGCGCAAGCGCGACCGGAAATGGCATGCTATTTGCTGTTTATTTGCTGCAGATATTCCCGAACCTGACAGAGGGACTGACCATGAAGCGACGAGGGTTGATTGCGTTTGCCGCCGCTGGCGTGATCGGCGGTGGAGCTTGGCTCACCACCGCAACCGCCATCCGCGCGCAGCAGCAGCCGGCGCCAGCCGCACCGCCCACCCAAGCGGTGCCACCGATCGGGCCGGCCGATCCGAAGCTGCAGATCGTGCCGGTGCCGGAGGGCAAGAAGGTACATCTTCTGCCGGCGACGCTGGAAACTACCCAGTGGGGCTGGTTCAACAACGCCCAGCCGCCAGTGTTGCGCATCAATTCCGGCGACACCGTCGTCATGGAAACGATGATGCACAGCCACAATCAAGTCATTCCCGGCACCACGATCGAGCAGATCAAGAAGCTCAGAACCGATTTTCCCGGCCGCGGACCGCACACGTTGACCGGACCGATCTATATCGAGGGCGCCGAGCCGGGTGACGTTCTCAAGATCACAATCAACAAGATCGTCCCGCGCGCCTACGCAGCAAACTTCAACGTGCCGGCCATGTTCGGTCAGTTTCCTCAGCAGTTCCAGGACGGTCAGGTCCGCTACATGTATCTCGACCTCGATAAAATGCAGACCGAGTTCATCCCCGGCGTCGTGGTGCCGCTGCGGCCCTTCCCGGGGACGCTTGGCGTCGCGCGCGCAGAGCCCGGGCAATATTCGTCCGTTCCGCCCGGCCGCTAT
>VAZL01000936.1 GCA_005883445.1 Alphaproteobacteria bacterium
TCGGGACGGACATGATTGAACTGTGAGTTCCAGGTTGCCGCAAGCGTCCGCCGGCCGATGTGGGCAAGCGTTCACTCCGATTAACCGAAATGAAGGCCGGCATTTGCGTCAGCACCGTCAGCATCGTCAGCGGTTGTGACACAGGCCGGCCCCATCGGGTACCGGCCGACTAAATCTGAGCGAGAGTCGTCGTCGCAAACGTCACCGGCCGGTCGCGGTGCAGGCTGGTCGCAGACGCTGCTGACGGTACTGACGATATTTTCCTGAGTTGCACGTATCCTAATGATTCTGCTTCCGGCCCGGCCTTCCCGGCTGAAGGCAATGTCGATGCCCAGTGCCCGCAGGAACGTCTGCGCGCGACGCAGGCGGCCAGCGAGTGCGCGGGGATTTTTGGGCCAGCCAGTGCGCTCACTCAAAAGGTCGTGGCTGCTGCGGTAGGCGTCGGCCCGCCAAAGCTCGGCGGCACTGCCCGTCCACGAGCTGCGCACGGCCATGATCTCCCGCACGCAAGCAGCGACCGGGTCGGCATCGATCATCCCCTCGATCGCGGTCCTGCGGTTTGCTCCGTAGGCGCGAGCGAAAGTGCCGGCGGGCCACAGCGCTGGTTCGCAAGCTGCGGCCCAAAGGGCGAAATCGGCCATGCGCGGCAGCCGATCGAGGTGAACGCGACCCATCGCCCGCAGGCCGTGTACCGCCGCGTCGAGCAGGGCACCCAGGATGCGCGGCCGCGCGATTTCGAACTCGCGCCACAGCTCGCTTTCAGGGAGTCGTTGCACCTCGTCAATGGGTGCCAAGGTCAGAAAAATCGCCCGGTCGCCGAGATCCGGCCGGCTGATCACCTCCTCAATCCCGTTCAAGAGGATCGGGCGCGCCGCTTCAAACAATACCTCCTCGTCGTCGCTGTAGAGCTGCCGGACCGCGAAGCTGCCGCCGCTCGCGAGCCGGTAGAGCGCGTCGGAGAGCCAAACAGGTAGGCCGGACAGGTTATCGAATGCGAGCAGGTAGCCATTTTTGGCTGCAATCATCAGCTCGCGTTCCTCGCGCGAGAGTGAGCGCACGGGGGCGGCATTGGGATCGATTAGAGCCTTGAGCAGCTTAGATAGGACGGTCTTGGCCGAGCCCTGTTCGCCGGATATGGCCAAGAGCGGATAGGGACCGCCGGATCGCAGCGTCGCCAACAACCAGGCGACGATCAATACGAAGTCATCTCGGCTCGCAAGATTAAGGAACGAGTTGAGGGACTCAATCGACCCGCCCTGCTGGGGCACAGGCAGCGGCAGCATGCCGGCTGGCCGGCGGAAGCGCACTGGGGAACATCCAATCACGTGCCATCCATCGGGTCCGATCTCGACGGCGCGCCAGTGCTCATCACCGACATCGAGATAGATGTGTCCGGCGTGCTCGGCGATGCGGACGTGGCGTCCCCGGTCGCCTGGTAATAGCGCCGCCGCAGCCAACCCCGAAACCGCTTGCTGCGGATGGGCGAGGTTTCTCGGTGACCATCAACCAGGAGATCGGCATATGCGGTGCCGGTGGCGGTATGAAACAGCTCGCCACACGCTCCAATCTCGGTGAGCATGTCGGCTGTTCGTCAGGCCCGCGCTTGCGTCTCCGCAGCATCCCCACCGGGTTGTGAAGCTTGATCTGCGGCGGCAGCTTGCGGCGAGCGGTCAGGCTCAACCCGCCCCTCATCGATGCGGGTGTCCTTCCACAGCTTACGGGCGACCCTAATTGGATCGATGCCGGCCGCCTGCCACCAAGCTCGCTCGTCGCGGGCGCGATGCACCGCGCGATGATGGACACGGCAGAGCGGTACGGAGAATTCATCGCTAGCCTTGCGGCCGAGCGCGCGCGGCTGCAGGTAGAGAAGGTGATGCGGATCCGATGGCTTGCGGCCGCAGATGAGGCATGGCTGCTTGGCGACAGAGCGAAGGTGCTCCCGGTTGCGATAACGCCGTGGTGCGGCAACGGCGAGCACGCTTTTGTCGATGCCTTCGGATCGAGGGACAGTGCTTGCGGTCGTGGCCGTCTCTTGAGGATCTGCATCGGCGATTGCCGGAGCATTATCGTTCGAGGGGTTTGTTCCGGCTGAAGCGAGCTCCGCCAGCCTCTGTTCAAAGGCATCCTCTACGAGTTTGGCATCTGGCGCCGCGAGCTTGTTCTTGGCGGCGAGCGCCTCCGGCGCCCAGCTCGCGGCTAGCTCGGCCGAGCCAATTTTGCCAATTTCCGCCAGCAGCCGATCGCGCAGGGCGGCCGATTGCTCACCGTCAATGATCGCCGCAGCTTCGCCCTTCGTCATTCCGCGGCCACGCCCGTTGCCGGGCGTGTGAAACAGCACCCGCGAGCGCTCCAACAGCGGCTTG
>VAZL01000264.1 GCA_005883445.1 Alphaproteobacteria bacterium
ATAGACGAAGCGGCCGTTCGGATGCACGTGAATTGGCCCCGCGCCTTGCGCCGGTTTGACGTTGGCGGCATCGGCCAAGGTGTCCTTGACGAAGATCGGGTCGCGGCCGAGGGCACCGTCCGATTGCAGCTTATAGGTGTAGAGCTTGTTCTGCCGCTCGATCGAAACGTAGACCCAGGGCTGCGAGGGATGGAAATCGAGATGCCGCGGTCCGAAGCCGAGCCCGGTTCCGGGCGCGATCGAAGCCAGATTCGTCAGCGCACCGCGTTTGAATCCGAAGAGCTTGAGCGCGCCGGGATCCTCCGGCTTGCCACCAGCCGCGTTGTTGCCGCGCGTAACCAGGATCGCGGTCTGGTTTCCCGGCGTCGTGCGGATTGCCGGCATCGAGCTTGTCCGGCTGGCTTATCGGTTCGCCGATGGAGCCGTCGCCGTTGATGCGATGGACGGTGACGTTGCTCGGGTCGTTGTAGGCGGTGAGCAGATATTCGCCAGACCTGTCGACGCTGGTGTGAATCGGACGCGACGGCAGGGATTGCGGCTCGCCGTGCGGCGTGAGCGCGCCTGAAACCGGATCGATGCGGAAAGCATTGGCCAGATGCGTGGTGCCGGCAACGCCCGGTCCGCCGCTGCTCGACACGACGTAGAGATATCGTTTCGACGGATGCGGCCAGGCATATTGCACGTTGGCGGGCAGCGTCACCGTGCTGCGCTTTTGGAGTGCGCCATCGCCGACGTCGACGTCGAACAGGGTGAGCTCCGGCCCGGTGCTGGCATAAAAGGCAGTCTTTGCTGTCACTTGTTGACTCCACGCGCGGTTAGGGGCTGCGACCGTGCCGGCAAGGAGCGCGGTGAAGGTACGGCGGTTGATCATGGGGCTTCCTCCGGCTGAGTGGCTTGTTCTTGAAACCGATGGTAGCCCGGATGCGGTGCCGGCGAAATCCGTGCTCATCGGTTCGGCAAAGCCGACGCTCGAGGCTGACTAAATCAATGCATCATGCAAGGCTCGTGTCCGTGGGCGAATTTCCATAAGCTGCGGGCGGCAGCATCGCAGTCGAGGACTCCATGCGTCTCAAGGATAAGATCGCGATCGTCGTGGGCGCCGGCCAATCGCCAGGCGAGGGCATGGGCAACGGCCGCGCCACGGTCCTGCGCTTCGGGCAGGAAGGCGCCAAGGTGCTCGCCGTCGACAACAAACTGTCCTCCGCCGAGGAAACGGTGGCCATGGCGCGACAGTCAGGCGGGGAGTGCGTTGCGTTCGAGGCCGACGTCACCAAGGAGGCGACGCTCGCCGCGATGGTCGAGGCCGCGCGGCAGCGTTGGGGCCGCATCGACGTGCTGCACTACAATGTCGGCGTCAGCATCGCCGGCGGCGACGCGCCGCTTGCCGAGATCACCGAGGCGGCATTCGACCGCATCGCGACCATCAACCTGCGCGGCGCCATCATGGCCTGCAAGCACGTCTTGCCGGTGATGCGCGTGCAACGCTCGGGCGTCATCATCACGATCTCGTCGGTCGCCGCGTGGGAGCAATATCCCAACGTGGCCTACAAGGCGACCAAGGCCGCAATGATCGCGTTCACTCAGCAGATCGCCATCCAAAATGCCGAATTCGGCGTGCGCGCCAATGTGATTCTGCCGGGATTGATGGACACGCCCATGGCGGTCGATACCCGCGCCCGCGCGAGCGGAAAGAGCCGGGCCGAGGTCGCGGCCTCGCGCGACGCGCGGGTGCCGCTGCGGCACAAGATGGGCACGGCCTGGGACGTGGCGAACGCGGCGCTGTTTCTTGCGTCCGACGAGGCCAATTTCATTACCGGGGTGGCGCTGCCGGTCGATGGCGGCGCGCTGGTCCACATCAACTGAGCGGCTGGCGCGGTTTCATGCGAATCGCTTGCGCGCAAGCTCCGCGCCCTTGCCGAGCGCCCCGAGCTTGCCGAACGCGATATCCCAGCGCATCGGCGCCATGCCGCAATTGGTGCCGGCGATGATGCTTTCCTTGGCCAGGTATTTCGTCGCTTCGCCGATGACCGCAGCGACCTCGTCGGGGCTCTCGATCTTCTCGCTCGCCACGTCGATGGCGCCAACCTGCACGTCCTTGCCATCGAGAAGCTTCAGCAAGGCGATCGGAACACGGGAATTTCGGCACTCGACCGAAACCTGACCGATCCGGCTCTTGGCCAGCGCCGGGAAAATCTGCTCGTACTGCCGCCATTCGCTGCCGAGCGTTGCCTTCCAGTCGATATTGGCCTTGATGCCGTACCCGTAGCAGATGTGAACGGCGGTGGTGCAGGTCAGGCCCTCGATCGCGCGATGCAGCGCGTCGATACCCCATTCCTCCACCTCGCGCAGATAGACGTTGAACGCCGGCTCGTCGAACTGAATGACATCCACGCCGTCGGCTTCGAGCGCGCGCGCCTCGGCGTTGAGCAGATCGGCGAACGCCATCGCCATCTTCGTGCGATCGCCGTAATGGGCGTCCGCGACGGTATCGACGATGGTCATCGGCCCCGGCAGCGTAAACTTGAGCTTGCGCGTGGTGTGGGCGCGCGCAAGCTGCGCCTCGCGTGCGTGCACGCGCGTCTTGAGGCGAAGGGCGCTCGTGACGGTCGGCACCATCGCCTTGTAGCGGTCGGCGCGGATGCCGATCTCGACCTTGCGCGCGAAATCGATCCCATCGACGAATTCGAGAAAGCCGTGCACGAAATGCTGGCGCGACTGCTCGCCGTCGGTGACGGTGTCGATGCCGCAGTCCTCCTGCAGCTTGAGCGCGAGCAGCGTCGCGTCGCGCTTGGCGTCGGCGAGGGCCGCGCCGGCGGCCCGCCAAGGGGCCCACAATCGGTTGGGCTCGGCGAGCCAGGCGGGCTTCGGCAGGCTTCCGGCGATGGTGGTCGCGAACAACGGCATGTTAGGGCGATCTTAGCCTCAGCCCGGCGTCCAGCCATAGAGCCAATCGTAGCGCGCGAGCAGCCGCTCGCCGCCGATGGCGGTGAGCGCGAGGGTACGCAGAAACGCCCCCGCTCCGCCCAGCTGATAGACCATCCCGTTGCGGCGCGCGGCGCGTTGGGCGCGCGCGGTGCGGGCGCGGCGGTGCTGCTCGTAGCGGCGCATGGCGGCGGCGGGATGGTCGCGCGCGTCCGCCAGCCGCTGCGCGAGCACCGCCGCATCCTCGATCGCCATGGCGGCACCCTGGGCGAGATAGGGCAGCATGGGATGGGCCGCATCCCCCAGCAACGTGGCGGGGCCCTTACCCCACTGGGCAAGCGGCGCTCGGTCGTAGAGCGCCCATTTCTGCCAGTGCTCCGGCGCCGCAAGGATGGCGCGCGGGACCGCCGACCACATCGGCGCGCGATAGCGGGCAAGGATTTCCGCGCGCTCGCCGGCTGCGCTCCATCCCGGCTCGCGCCAGTCGTCGCCTACGATGGCAACGACGTTGATGAGGCTGCCGCTGCGGACCGGATAGTGCACGAGGTGGGCCCTGGTGCCGAACCAAAGATTGACCGCCGGGGCCCGCAGTTCGGGCATCAGCGCGTCGGCGGGCGCAAGCGCCCGCCAGGCGGTCCGGCGGGCAAAACGCGGCTCGCGCCGATGACCGAGGCGCTGCCGCAGGTTCGACCACAACCCGTCGGCCGCGATGAGGGCGACGCCCCGCTCTTCCAGCCGACGCTGCGGGGAGCGGGCGGCGATCGTGACCCCGTCTTCGTCGAACGCAAAATCCTCGACCCGTATCCCGAGATGAAGAGCGATATCGGGATGGGCGCGTACCGCGTCGAGCAGCACGGCTTGCAGGTCGCCGCGATGAATCACCCAGTAGGGCGCGCCGTAGCGCTTCTCGGCGACCGCGCCGAGCGGCGCGCGCGCAAGCACACGCGCCGTCCGCGCGTTCATGACCCGCAGCTCCTGCGGAGCGACGACATGCCGCCGCAATTGCTTGCCCAGACCAAGCGCAATCAGAATGCGCGACGCATTGGGCGACAATTGAATGCCGGCGCCGATCTCTTCAAGGCGCGACGCCTGGTCGAATACGGTGACGCCGAATCCGTGCCGCGCAATCGCCAAAGCCGCGGTCAGCCCCCCGATCCCCGCGCCAGCGATGATGACGGTGCGCGAGGACGCCACGGCTCATGTCTCCGTCGCCTCGATTGCCGCCGCTACGCGGTTGCTCCATCCGCCAGCGCGCATTCCGCCGGGCGTGCCGCATGGGGCCCAAGCGTAGAATCGTAACGAAACAGCGTCGAGCAATAGGGACAGATGATCTCGCTTGCATCGCCCATGTCGAGGAACACGTGCGGGTGATCGAACGGAGCCAACTCGCCCTCGCACATGAACTCCCGCGCGCCGATCTCGATGACCGCGACGCCCGGCGTGTTGTGGAAGTGAGGAACAACCCGCTCCGCCATGTTCTTAAGTCCGCCTTCGACGTGACCGAGCTTACGCGGCGCGCGACCGCGCGGCACCATAGCCAGCCGGGTTGGCCATGGCTAGGCCAATCGTTTTCGTCCGCGAACCGACCACAGTCGAAAATGCCCCGGCGGGTTGCACGTCCCCAGCCGTGGCCGATCGGCAATTTTTCGCCATGGTCCCTTGCCGGCGCCACCGCGCTTGGCGAAATTGAGGCCGGGGGCGCAGGAGAATGATTCAGCAATCTGATATTGAAATCGCTAGCCATTGTTGCTAGAAAGCCAGGTTCTATCGACATTTCTATTCCTACCTCTTCCCAAGCGTTCCAACCAGTTCTATAGCCGGTTTGTAGATTTTACTGTAGGCAGGAAGGCCGAGGAGAAAAACGCTTTGTAGACAGGGAGGGCCGAGGAATGAAACGCTTTCCGACCATCAAAGAGTTAGAGAAGCGCACCAAGCGCGGGCGCGTTGCTGTTGGTCACGGCGCCTATTTGCAAGTCAGTGAATTCGGCACGCGCAGCTGGGTGTTTCGCTACATCCGCGATGGCAAGGCGCGCCACGCTGGCATGGGCAGCGCGAAATATGTCAGCCTGGCCGAAGCGCGGCAGCGCGCCTACGAATATCGCCGCCTGCTCGCCGCCGGTGGTGATCCGCTAGAGCAGAAGCGCGCTTTCAAGCGCGAGCGCTTCCTTGCCACACACAATGCGAAGACGTTCAAGCAGGTCGCGATCGAATATATCGCGCAACACGAAGGCGGCTGGCGCGGTGATCACAGCCGTAAGCAATGGCTGGCGTCCCTCGAAAAACACACCTTCCCCAAAATTGGCGACATGGCCATTGCCGACATCGACGTGGCGGCAGTGCTGTCCGTGCTCGATCCGATCTGGCGCGAGGTCCCGGAAACCGCATCGCGCGTCAAACATCGAATAGCGCTCATTTTGGATTGGGCCGCAGCGCGTGAGCTGCGCCCACACGACAATCCCGCACGACGGCCGAAGCTGCTACCAAAGCGCAAGGGCGGCAAGAAACATTTCGCGGCTTTACCGTATGCCGATATCGGCGCCTTTATGGCCGACCTTCGTGCTAGGCAAGAGTTGCCGGCGCGGACATTGGAATTTTTGATCCTGACGGCGACACGCACCGGCGAAGTGCTTGGCGCGCGCTGGAATGAAATCAACGGCGATGTGTGGACGATACCGGGTGAGCGCACGAAGAACGGTAAAGCGCACCGCGTTCCGCTGTCCCGTCAGGCCGCCGATCTA
>VAZL01000935.1 GCA_005883445.1 Alphaproteobacteria bacterium
TAATGTCATGCAGATGGCCGGACGTCAGCCAGGGGTCGTTGGTGATGTAGTGGTCGCCGGGCTTCATGGTCGCGAGCGGATAGACGTCGAGAAAATGTTTGACCGCGTTGGCCATGGAGTTCACGTGTCCCGGCGTGCCGGTGACCGCTTGCGCCAGCATACGACCCTGGCGGTCGAACACGCCCGCCGAAAGATCGCCGGCCTCCCGCACCGGGGTGCTGAACGCGGTACGCAGCATCGTCTGCGCCTGCTCTTCCACCACGGCAATCAGGCGGCTCCACATGATCTGGGTGTGGATCTGAGCGAGCGCCGCGTTGGGACGAGCGATCATGATTCAAGCCTCGTTGCGTGTGAGTTCAATATAGCCAAACCGGTCGATCCGTGCGTCGAAGAGCGGGCTGACGACGGTCGACGTCTCGTCCTCCGCGATCACGGCCGGGCCGCTGATGCGCGCTCCCGGCGCGAGATCCGGCCGCCGATAAATGTCCACTTCCCCGAATTCACCGGTATGCGGGTCGAAGATCGGCCGCCGCGAGGCCGGTTTTGGCTTGCTCGCGCGCTCGCGAGTGGGTGCGCCAAGTTGGCCTTCCGATGGGGCGCTCACCGCGACCACCCAGCTGAGAATCTCGATCTCGACGCCTGGGATCGGGCGGCTGTAGAGCCGGCGATAAACGGCCTCGAACAGCTCGCGGATGGTTGATCGATCGGCAGCCGTGAGGTCGCGCACCGGAAGCTCGACCGCGATCTCGTGGCCCTGGCCGCGGTAGCGCATGAAGGCGGAGCGCTGCTCGACCAGTTTGGCGGCGGGCGCGCCGCGCCGCACGATCGCTTCGGCTTCGGCGCGCATCTCTGCGAACAGGCGGTTCACTGATGCGGCCTCGAAGCTGCCGAGACGCATCAGCCTGCCGCGCACGGTCTCGTAGGCCACCGGAGCGCGCAGGAGGCCGACCGCCGAACCCACGCCCGCGTTGACCGGGACAAGGACTCGACTGATGCCCAGTTTCTCGGCGACACGTGCGGCATGCAGCGGAGCGGCGCCACCGAACGCGATCAGCGTGCGGGAGCGCAGGTCCTTCCCGCTCTCGATGGCATGCACGCGCGCCGCGTTCGCCATGTTCTCGTCCACCATCTCGCTGATGCCGAGTGCCGCATGCTCGGTTGCGAGGTTCAGCGCAGCTGCGATCTGGTCGGCAGTCGCGCGCTTGGCAGCAGCGACATCAAGCGCGATCTTGCCGCCGGAGAAGGCACACCGGCCCCGGCTCCGACCCGGCGCTGTCTGGACCGACGACGATCCGCCCGAGCGTGTCGACGCGCGCGATAGAACCGCCGCCGGCGCCGATCTCGACCATTTCGATCACCGGAATGCGCAGCGGCAGCCCGCTACCCTTGAGAAAGCGATAAATCCGGGCCACTTCGAAGGCACGCGCGGTCTGCGGCTGCGCCTTGTCGATGAGGCAGATCTTAGCGGTCGTCCCGCCCATGTCGAAAGACACAACCTGATCGCGCCCATGTTGACGCGCGATGCAAGCGGCGAATATCGCGCCGCCTGCCGGGCCGGATTCGACCAGCCGCACGGGAAAGCGGATCGCAGTGTCGGTGGTCGTGATTCCCCCGCCCGAGGTCATCAGGAGCAAGGGGCAGTGAAAGCCCGCACGCACTAACTCGTGCTCGAGCGTATTCGCGCATCTCCGGCGAGACGTCGCAGGACAGCGTCACTGCGACCTGCGGCAACCGGCGCGCAATCGCATCGCCGACCCGGCGCTCGTGATCCGGATTGGTGAAGCTGTGCAGCAGCCCGACCGCTACGGCCTCGACTTGCTGGGCCGCGAGCGTCTCGATCGCACGGGCGACGCTGGATTCATCGAGCGGAACCAGCACCTCGCCTTGCGCATCGATCCGCTCGCGCACGGGCAGGCGCAACCGGCGGGGAACGAGCGGCGGCGGCAGGTCGATGTTGACGTCGTATTGCTCGAAGCGGTTTTCGTGGCGGATCTCGACCACGTCGCGGAATCCTTCGGTGGTGAGAAGCGCGGTTCTGGCGCCCTTGCGCTCGATGAGCGCATTGGTGGCGAGCGTCGTCCCATGGATGATCACGCCGACCTCGCCGGGCTCGACGCCGGCCTCGGCCGTGACCGAGCGCAAAGCGGCGAGCACGCCGTCTTCCGGCGCGTGCGGCGTGGTCAGGATCTTGCCCGTAAACCGCCGCTCGCCGATTTCCAGCGCCACGTCGGTAAACGTGCCGCCGATATCGACGCCGAGCCTGATTGTGGGGGAGGATGTCACGCGTGAGCGCTCAGGCCGCTGTCTGGGAATGACAGTAACGTGAGCGGCGCGTCAGGGCAAAGCACCTGGAGCGCCTTCGGCGCCCTTCACTGAAGGAAAAGATGAGGCAAGGGCGTACGAGCGACGATAGTCGGGGAATCGCCCGAGGCGACGATAGTCAGAGAATCCCCGCGCTACCAATCGAGGTTGAGTTTCGAGCCGAGCATGGTCGCCGCAATGAGCGCGGGCAAGCTGAGCGCAACGGCGACAAAGGCCAAAACCAAAACATCGATCATGACCATTTCCCCTTTTGTTTGGCGGAAAGCCCCCTGCAGCGATGCCCGGCAGCATGCCGCGGCCCGGCTCCGACCCGGCGCTGTCTGGACCGACGACGATCCGCCCGAGCGTGTCAACGCGCGCGATCGAACCGCCGCCGGCGCCGATCTCGACCATTTCGATTACCGGAATGCGCAGCGGCAGTCCGCTGCCCTTGAGGAAGCGGTAGATCCGCGCCACCTCGAAGGCGCGCGCGGTCTGCGGCTGCGCCTTGTCGATGAGGCAGATCTTCGCGGTCGTCCCGCCCATGTCGAAGGATACGACCTGATCGAGCCCGTGCTCGCGCGCGATGCAGGCGGCGAAGATCGCGCCGCCCGCGGGCCCGGATTCGACCAGTCGGACCGGGAAGCGAATCGCGGTCTCGGTGGTCGTGATCCCGCCGCCCGAGGTCATCAGCAGGAGGGGACAGTGAAAGCCGGCGCGCAGGAGCTCGCGGGCGAGCTTCACAAGATAGCGCCCGATCAGCGGTTGGAGATAGGCGTTCGCGCAGGCGGTGGAGAAG
>VAZL01000937.1 GCA_005883445.1 Alphaproteobacteria bacterium
GGTCACGCCGACCCGTTCGATGATCTTGTTCCAGCGATCAAGACCGCGCTGGCAGTCGGCGGTGTAGTCGTCGCGCAGCCGCATGTTGATCGCAGTGAGCGCGGGTTCGTCCACGCGCTTGATCACGCCGTCGACGAGCTTGAGCACCGGATAGGTCGAGCTCTCGAGCTTGTGGTCATCCTCGATCTTGGTCTCCTGGAAACGGCCCTTGAGGCTGGCGTTGAAGGCGTTCGCCGCGTTGGTCGAGACCTCCGAGCCGAACAGGTCGAGCGACAACGAATAGTGCAGATTGAGCTTCTTCTGGATGGTGGGGAGATCGATGACGCCCAGCTTGCGGGCCTTGTGGATATCGCTGGGGTCCTCGATGCCGGCCGCCTTCATCGCCTCGCAGGTGCGCTGGATCGTGCGGCCGATGCCGGTCTCGCCGACGAACATGTGGTGCGCTTCCTCGGTGAGCATGAAGCGACAGGTGCGCGAGAGCGGGTCGAAGCCGGACTGCGCAAGGCTCTCGAGCTGCATCTTGCCGTCGCGATCGGTGAAGAAGGTGAACATGTGGAAGGAGAGCCAGTCCGGCGTCGCCTCGTTGAAGGCGCCGAGCATGCGCGGCTTGTCGGGGTCGCCGGAGCGGCGCTGCAGCAGTTGCTCGGCCTCCTCACGGCCGTCGCGGCCGAAATATTTCTGCAGGACATAGACCATGGCCCACAGATGCCGGCCTTCCTCGACATTGACCTGAAACACGTTGCGCATGTCGTAGAGCGAGGGTGCGGTCTTGCCGAGGTGGCGCTGCTGCTCGACCGAGGCGGGCTCGGTGTCGCCCTGGATGACGACGAGGCGGCGCAGCATGGCGCGGTATTCGCCCGGCACCTCCTGCCAGGCGGGCTTGCCGTAATGCTGGCCGAACGGAATCGTGCGACCCTCCTCGTGCGGCGCCAACAGGATGCCCCAGCGGTACTCCGGCATCTTCACGTAATCGAACTTGGCCCAGCCCTTGGGATCGACCGACACCGCGGTGCGCAGATAGACGAGCGCCTCCTGGAAGCCGTGCGGCCCCATGGTCTTCCACCAGTCGATGTAGCCGGGATGCCAACCCTCGAGCGCGCGCAGCACCTGCCGGTCCTCGGTGAGATTGACGTTGTTCGGGATCTTGGTCGAGTAATCGACGTTGACGATATCGCTCATGGCTCGCGAGTTGCTCTTGCTATTTGCCGATCGCTATTCGCATCTCCGTTCTCACACCCTGCGCGTGTCGAACGCCGGCTTTTGGCCGGTGCCGTAGCGCTTGAGCGCGCCCTCTTCGCCGACGGCGTTGGGGCGCTGGAAAATCCAGTTCTGCCACGCGGTGAGGCGGGCGAAGATTTTCGATTCCATGGTCTCGGGGCCGCCGAAGCGCAAATTGGCTTCGAGCCCCGTCAGGGCGTCGGCGGAAAAGCTTGCGCGCTCCTCCAGAAACACGCGGATCTCGTCCTCCCAGTCGATGTCGTCGAGCGCGAAGGTGACGAGACCGAGTCGCTCCGCCGCTTCGGCATCGAGCGTCTCGCCCGCCGCGGCCTTCGCCCGATCGAGGTCGGTCGGATCGGCCAGGAAACGACTCGCAAGCCGCGAAAGCCCATTCGACATCGGATAAGCGCCGAAATTGACCGTGGCGAGCGCCAGCGTCGCCGGCGGCTTGTTGTCGCC
>VAZL01000265.1:0-6005 GCA_005883445.1 Alphaproteobacteria bacterium
TCCGCCGGTCAAGCCCTCCCACTCGGCCGTACCCTGCTCGACCACGAAACCGAACGCGATCGTGACCATGGCGAGATAAGGCCCGCGTACGCGTAGCGCCGGGATAGCCAGGAGCACGCCGGCAACACCGGCAACGACGCCCGCCAATGGCAGCGCGGCCCAGAATGTCCAATCGAGCTTGGTGGTAAGGATGGCAACCACGTAAGCGCCAATCGCATAGAAGGCGGCATGGCCGAGCGAAATCTGGCCGGTCATGCCGAGCAGGACGTTGAGTCCCACGCCCACGATCGTGGTCAGCCCCACCAACGCGACAATGTAGAGTTCGTAGCCATTGGCTCGGATAATGAATGCACAAATGCCGAGAAGAATCGCGGAAACGGTGAGTACTCGGCGAAGCTTCATACTTTCTTGACCTCGGCGTGACCGAACAACCCTGTCGGCCTGATAGCGAGTGCGAGGATCACGAGGGCAAACGTGGCGATCTGGCTATAGGTCGATCCTGCCAGCGCGATAATGAGCGCTTCCGCAATGCCGTAGATCAGTCCCGCCAGCACCACCCCCCACGCATTGCCGATGCCGCCGAGAATGGCGACCGCGAACGCCTTGATGCCGAACAGCGTTCCCATGGTCGACGATATCGTGAACAGCGGAGCGACCATGATACCGGCGATACCGGCAAGCAGGCCGGATAGCGCGAAGGACGCCATCACGACGCGCTCGACGTCGATGCCCATGAGACGTGCTGCGTCCTTGTTTTGAACCACCGCAAGAAGCGCCTTGCCGTAATGGAATCGTCGAAAGAAGATCTGGATAGCGGCTGCAAGCAGGAGACCGACGATCGGAATCAAGAGCTGCAAGAGCTGGATCCTGATGCCGGCGACCACGACGGAGTTGGTCGTGAGTACGCCGGCGGGCATGCCGCGTGGATCCTTGCCGAACGTGAACAGGACCACGTTTTCGAGCACGATGCCGAGTGCGACGGTTGCCATCAACCAAGCGTTCGAGCCACGCTGCACGAACGGGCGGACGGCGATCCGCTCGACGATCGCGCCCCAAACCGCGCAAAGCCCAAGCGCTGCGATCACCGCCAGCGTGAGCGGCCAGTGGAAGGTGACCCAGAAAGTGAAGCATAGGACTGCGCCCAGCATCATGGCGCTGCCCTGTGCGAAGTTCACCGTGTTCGACACGGCATGGGTGATATGAAATCCGAGTGCGAGGAGCCCGTACATGCTGCCGAGCCCCAAGCCGGAAATGAGCGCTGACGACACCAACATGGGCGGCGCAGAAAACCGATTCCAGCAAAAAGAAGGGGGCGCGGAGGCCGCCCTTCTCGCTGCCCGTCATTCAACAGGAACGACCTTGTCGCCCTCGTAGCGAACCATGATGTAATCGTTCGGACCCAGTGCATCGTGGTTTTCAGGCGTGAAGGGCAAATTGTAGGTCTTGATCAGTCCTTGATATGTTGCCTTGAGATTTTCGAGCGCCGAGCGAACCGCATTGGCATCGGTCGAGCCGGCCTGCTCGATCGCCATCGCAAGAAGATGCATGGCATCGTAGGCATTTGCTGTGCCAACGGGGGAGAAAATGTCTTCCGGTCCTTTGATCTGCGGATATTTTTTCTTCAACGCTGCCAGGACGCGTTCGCCGGCGGGACTCAGTTTTCCAAAGAAGCTGTAAGTCTGCACGAAGTGGGCATCGCCGGCAGTCGGACCCGCAAGCTCGGGGAAGCGTCCGCCGGAAATTCCCCAATGCGAGACAACAGGCACCGTCCAGCCCATACGCTCGCGTGACTTCATCATCTGCGCGCCGGGAGGGGCGTTGACCACGAGGATGATGGCGTCGGCACCGGCTTCTTTGAGCCGCGTCAGATGCGGAACCATGTCCACATCGTTGTTCTCGAACTTGGAGACGCCGGCAATCGCGATCGCGGAATTATCCTTGGCGGCGGCGATCAAACCTTTCTCGTTCGACTGGCCCCAAGGATTATTGATAAGCATGAGACCGGCTTTTTTCGCTTTGAATTTCTCGTTCGCGTATTTGAGAAGCTTGATGTCGACGTCATCGTCGACGGCCGAGACACGAAAGACGTAGTTCGGATTGGCGCCGTTGCGCGTAATGCCGGTGCCCGCTGCCCAGACCCCCATGAAGAGGGTCTTTTCCTTGTTGACGAGCGGCACGATCGCCAATGATACGGGCGTATCGATTCCTCCGAAAATAGCCGCAACCTTTTCCTGGAAGATGAGTTCGCGCGCGGCAATCAGCCCTTTCGGCGGGTTCGACTCGTCGTCTCTTTGGATGAGTTCAAGTTTGCGTCCACCGAGCACACCACCCTTGTCGTTGATCTCGTCGATCGCAAGGGCAAGTCCTCGCGTGATTGCCTCACCCGACTGCGCCGAGGCTCCCGATAAAGCAGCGACATGCCCGATCTTCACGGGATCCGCTGCAAATGCCGTGGCTGCGGCTAATGACAACAGAACGGCTGTGGCAAGTATCCACAATGGAGCCCCTCTCAGATCGCGCAACATTGAGCACCTTTTCCACATTTTGATCTCTCCTTCTGTCCAGGCGTGGGCCGAAACGCCCTTTCACATCAGTCGCGATTATTGCCCCTCGGCGCAAGACCGGGTCGAAGTCCCACGTGGCGGAGCATGATCTTAAAATCAGCAAGATGCGTGCCGCCGATCCTTTCTTTCGCGACGATCGTTGAAATCAGGTTCGCATCCGATCCAATGCCCATTTGGACGGCATGTCGAGCCCAGAAGATGCGCAACTCTTCGAATGTCAGCAAATGAGATGCTTGTGCGGCCATCACAGATCGTTTTCGACTGCCCTTGCGGATCGTGTTGGATGACAGCGTTCATTCGATCATTCTCTCTGACGCGGATAAATGATGATCGACAGGTAGCGCATGGGCTTTTCGATGAGCTCTTCGGGACCATGGCGCGCCGCCGCATCGAAGAACAATGCGTCACCAGGCCCCATCATGTAGCTACGGTCAGCGTGCCGATAACGGACTTTGCCCGAGAGCATATAAAGAAATTCGACGCCGGCGTGACGAAAATGAGTATAGGGAAGCGCGTCTTCGCTGAGCGTGATCAGATACGGTTCGACCCCGATCTCGCCAGCTAGCGAATGCCCGAGGAGGTCATAGAGATGGCCGGCCTTGGTGCCGCGCCGGTCGATACGCACGCCGGTACCGGCTTTTACAAAGGAGCAGTCGCGCCGCTCCTCGGTTTCTGCAAACAGACGGCTGATCGGCACGTTGAGTGCCTTGGCAAGCGAGTCGAGCGTGGCGAGCGATGGCGAGATCGCGCCATTCTCGATCTTCGATAACATGCCGGCCGAGATGCCGGATGACGCCGCGAGTTCCGCCATCGTCAAATCGAGAGACTTGCGCAGCCGCCGGACTTCCGAGCCGATACCGGCTTCGAGGCTTCGCGGTGGAAGTTCGCTTGGAGCGAGCGACCCGGTTCGAAGCTCATTGTCGATATCAGATGTGACATCGCGGCCGACGATGGTGCGCAACTTGGTCGTTGATGGCCGGCGCATGAGAACTTCGTGGTTCGCGGCGCAGATGGGGTGCCCGGGACTCGCGATGAGCTAGTTTCCTCTGGAGAAACTAATGTGCCTCCGAATTGACAGACGTGTCAAGCGGTGCGAGGCTGGCGATGGGAAAGCTGACACGGGCGCAAGCTGCATGTGTGGAATCGTGGGTCTTTTCCTCAAGGATCCGCGCTTGGAGCCCGAGCTCGGCATGCTCGTTGCCGGGATGCTCGGCACCTTGTGTGATCGCGGACCCGACTCCGCGGGCTTTGCCGTTTACGGACGCGAGACACCAGGCGCGATCAAGCTGACCTTGCGAGCGCCCTTGGGTCATGACTTCGACTGTCTGACCGAACAACTGGAGACGGCCGCGGGAGCGTCGCTGCCGCGCGTGGTCCGTGACACGCACATGGTGGTCACAGTGCCACTCGCGCGCGAGGCGGCCATTCGTGCCACGCTTGTCGAAGTTGCGCCCGAGGTCAGCGTTGTCGGCGCGGGGCGCCGCATGGAGATCTTCAAGGAGGTCGGCCGGCCGGATCTGGTTGCAAGCCGTTTCGGATTGCCGGACATGACTGGCACCCATGCCATCGGTCACACCCGCATGGCCACGGAATCCGCCGTGACGACGAATGGCGCCCATCCGTTTACCACCGGGCCGGACCAGTGCCTCGTCCATAACGGCTCTTTGTCGAACCATAATGCGGTTCGCCGCGAATTGGCCCGCCATGGCCTCGCCTTCCAGACCGAAAACGACTCGGAAGTCGCGGCGGGCTATTTGACCTTGAAGATGCGCGAGGGTCTATCGCTCGATCGGGCGTTGCAGGCTTCGCTTGCTACGCTCGACGGATTCTACACCTTCGTCGTCGGTACAGAATCCGGATTCGGCGTCCTGCGCGATCCAATTGCCTGCAAACCGGCGGTGATGGCCGAAACCGAAAAATGGGTCGCGTTCGGCACCGAATACCGCGCGCTCGTCGATTTGCCAGGAATCGACGCAGCACGGGTGTGGGAACCTGAACCGGCGACGGTGTATTTCCGCGAGCGTCAGTAATGCCGACGATTGATCTCGCCCATACGTCGCTGCGCGAGCTTAACGCGACGCTTCACCGGTTGAAGTTCGACGGCAACGAAACGCATTGGCGCGTACTCAATCCGCGCGGCCAGCATGCGGTCGCGGTCGGCATCGATGCCCCCATCCTCGTGGAGATCGAAGGCCATGTCGGCTACTACTGCGCTGGAATGAATCAGTGCGCGACCGTCGTGGTCCACGGAAATGCCGGGCCCGGCGTTGCGGAAAACATGATGTCCGGACAGGTGCACGTGAAGGGTGACGTTTCGCAAGCCGCCGGGGCGACCGGACGCGGCGGCCTTCTCGTGGTCGACGGCAATGCCGCGGCGCGATGCGGCATCTCCATGAAGGGCATCGATATTGTCGTGAAAGGTTCGGTCGGCCATCTATCCGCGTTCATGGCGCAAGCGGGATGCCTCGTGGTGCTTGGCGACGCGGGCGAGGCGCTCGGCGATTCGATCTATGAGGCACATCTTTACGTTGGCGGCACGGTGAAAAGTCTCGGCGCGGATTGCGTGCACAAGCCGTTGCAAGATCATCATCGCGCCGAGCTTGCGCGCCTACTCGAGGCTGGTGGTGTGAAGGGCGAAGTCGATATCAACCGATTTCGCCGCTACGGTTCGGCCCGCCGTCTCTATCATTTCCACATCGATAACGTTGGATCATACTGATGGATGCCGAGGACCGCTGGATTCATACCACGCCGCGCAAGTCGGCGACCTTTGACGACTACTCGATCTCGGAAATCCGTCGCGCGGCTGCAACCGGCATCTATGACATTCGAGGTTTCGGCGCGAAGCGCAAGCTTCCGGACTTCGACGATCTGCTTTTCCTGGGGGCCTCCATCAGTCGCTATCCGCTCGAAGGCTATCGTGAGAAGTGCGCCACCGACGTGACCGTCGGAACCCGCTTCGCCAAGAAGCCGATCACGTTGAAGATTCCGATCACTATTGCCGGGATGAGCTTCGGGGCTCTATCGGCGCAGGCGAAGGAAGCGCTTGGGCGCGGCGCCAGCGCGGTGGGCACGTCCACGACGACTGGCGATGGCGGCATGACCGCCGAGGAGCGCGCGCATTCGCGCATCCTCGTCTATCAAGTGTTGCCGTCACGCTATGGCATGAATCTCGACGACCTCAGAAAAGCGGACGCTATCGAGGTGGTCGTTGGCCAAGGGGCGAAGCCGGGAGGTGGTGGCATGCTGCTCGGCCACAAGATCTCGGCGCGCGTTGCCGAGATGCGCACGTTGCCGGAAGGGATCGACCAGCGCTCGGCCTGCCGCCACCCGGATTGGACCGGGCCTGATGATCTGGAGATCAAGATCCATGAGCTGCGCGAGATCACCGACTGGGAGAAGCCGATCTACGTCAAAGTGGGCGCATCGCGTCCGTATTAC
>VAZL01000265.1:6053-6369 GCA_005883445.1 Alphaproteobacteria bacterium
ACCTAGGCATGCATCGCAAGGTCCAGCTGATCGTGTCGGGAGGCATCCGCAACGGTGCCGACGTGGCAAAGTGCCTAGCGCTGGGCGCGGATGCCGTGTCGATCGGGACGGCGGCACTGATCGCGCTCGGCGACAATGACCCCCATCTTGAAGACGAATACCGCAAGCTCGGAACGACCGCCGGCGCCTACGACGATTGGCACGTAGGGCGTGACCCGGCCGGTATCACGACTCAGGATGCCGTGCTCGCCCAACGCCTCGATCCGGCGATCGCGAGCCGCAAGCTGGCCAATTACCTTTCCGTGATGGCGCTCGA
>VAZL01000938.1 GCA_005883445.1 Alphaproteobacteria bacterium
GGCCTGGTCCTCCATACATACGTTGCACACCGACCCGTCAAAGGAAGCGGAGGAATGGCGGGCTGGGACTTGCCACGACGCGCACGAGAAGTCTGGAGCGCGCCATGACCAACTCTCCGTCCCAACGCGGAGTTGCACTTCTCAAATTGAAAGGTCACCCGGTTGGCATATCGGAAGTGTCCTTAAGGCGCTTAGGCACCGCCCTAGCGCACTAGGTTCACGCTGAATTTTTCGTCTGGCGTCCTCCATTTGAATGCCACCGTGGTGTTCGAGAAGGGATCTCAGACCGCGTGCGCGTTCTTGCAAGGCCGCGCGGAGCGGCGGATCGCCTGATCAGGCCGCCGCAGCTGATCGCGCCGTCGCGCAATCGAGGCGATCAATCTCGTTCCAGATTTCTTTGAAGATCTCGTTTCGAACAATCTTCTCGATGCCCTGTCCGGGGGCGTAATCAGGGTGGAACCGCTTTGCTAGATAGCGCTTGAGGGAGGCATACCTGACGTCACTGACATTCTCAGCGCCACCTCCCTTGTTGCCGGTTTTGGCAGTCGCTTCGACTAACTGCGCCTCTGCCATCAAGGCACGGACCTTCCAGCTCTCCCGCTGCTGGTTTGTCGTAGTCAAGAGCACACGCAACCGTTCGATCTCCTTCACCACCTGCTGATTGCGCATGAAATCCCATTGATGAAGGTCGTCGAGGTCATTCAAGAAGAGCTTCATGTCCCCTGTCTTTTTGGTCAGAACCAAGCGGCTCTTCTCTTGTGCTACGGTATAGTGGTGCATGAGCTCATTGAGAGCGCGGTTCGCAATCGGATCGCACCGAACATCGCGTAAGCTGAGTGCCATGCGCCCCCCGTTTTACGAGCAAATTCCCCACATAATTTTACTCATGAAAATGTGACCGCTTGGCGGCCAAATGGAACTCTTGCCTAGCGTTTCCGTAGCCAACAATTTCGTGTTGGCGCTCTTTCCACATTCATCTTCGCGGCTTTTTTAGTAGTTCGATCACGGCCCACGTGGCGGCGGCGGCGTCAGCAACGTCTACTGCGATGTGTAAGTACCGAGAGGGGCAGCATTCAAGCCATCGGCCGCGCCGCGGCTAACACCAAAGCCCGCCATCGCCTGCACGAGCTGGGCGACAATCGATCCGCTTGGCGAATCGACGGCGAAGCCACCGCCTAGTTGCCAATCCAATTCGACCGTGTGGACCTTGCGCAACACGAGATCGGACGCGCCAGCTGCGCCGTGAATTCCGCGATTGTTCCCAAATGGGAACCGGTTTGCGGGATAGGAAAGGGAACCCTGCACCTGACGCCAGGCCGGTTTCGCGACAGCAATATTTTGCGCCATGTGTTCGAGGCGGTGGTGCGAGCGTGCATGAACGCAGGTCTTGTTAAGGGCGAAGGCTTCGCCGTCGATGCCAGCGTCATTGAGGCCAACGCCAGCCGCTATCATGGCAAGGCACCCGATGAGATCGACTGGTTGGTACCCGAGCCTCAAACGCACGCCGTTGTCGAGTTCCTTGCGGCATTCGATGACGAAGATTCCGACGCCGATCGCAAGGTGCCGAAGGTGGTCTCACCGGTGGACCCTTCCTCAGCCTGGACAGCGAAGGCCAACAATTCCTCCTCGTGTAGGTCGCTGCGAACCTGCAGGGGCCGGCGGCACCAAGGCAGCTCGCTCGCGTCGCGGCCAACCTCGAGCCGTCGGGGGAACGGCGAACCTGAAACATCCACTCGCCGGGGAGGCGGCGTGGCGGCTCCTCAGCCCTCGCGGAGCGAACGCCGGACGGCCGCGGCAGGCCAATGCGCGCTGGCGCTTATCACGCGCACCCGTGATCCATTCGAACGATCGACCAGCGCGTGCGAACAGATTTCGTCCTCGATATCCGCGACGTCGATCTCCGTCGTCGGCAGCCACTGCAACGTCTTGGGTATATCGCCGGGCCAGATGCGCCAAGCGGAACCGTCTTTGAGTTCCACCATATGGCTCCTATCGTGCTGTTTGATCTGCATCGCCGATCTCCGTGTGATCGATCCGAGCCTTGGATGTCTCAGCGGCGCAGGGAAGCCGGTCCTCCGGCGCGACTACTCGAGCGACTATCTTGCCGAGGGACGGATGCGCTGACGAATTTTTTCGCGAACCTCGGGATCGTTCTGCGCCACCTCCAGAATCGAGTCGTATTCCTCCACCGAGAGGCCCTGATCGGTAATGGCCTTTGCCAGGGCATTGATGGCCTCATTCGCAATCCGCTCCTTGTCGGAGGGCCCCGCTGCGGCTATTCGCTGTTGATAATCCTGCTTGAGACTGGCCACCCGCTCTATGGCGGCTGCAGCTGCATCGAGCTTTTGGTCCGGAATATTCGGCGACGGGTCGGAGAGACCGGGCGAAGGGGATTGGACCTGAGCGTTCGCTGCGGGGACGGAGAGAAGCCCCGCGGCAAGCAGCAGGATAGCAGCGGCAGGACGCATCAAAACTCGCATAATTGCCTCCTTTGCACGCTGCGCCCGCTCGCGATGAGCAAACGGTGTCGAAACAGCGTCGGACGGCAACAGGTCGGGGCCAAAAGCGGTTCCAGCTGATCGGGCAATCGTGGCATGTTAAAAAGACATGTTCTGAAACCGTGGAACAAATTATCGGCGGGAGGACCAAATTATCGGCGGGAAATGTGCCGGTTCCGCCGACGAATACGCGACAGAAACGCCGAATTGCTCGTTCGAGCGTATCATCTCGGACCCCGTCGTTCTCTCTACTGTGCGTGCTATGCCATGCCATTGCGCGCGCGCTGGGCCGCTGCGATTGCGCGCCGCCAGCGAAACAAATAGCGCAGGCCGCGCAAGGAAGAACGGATCGGTGTTGACGAGTAAGGCAGAAACGCGCCGTTCGCTAAG
>VAZL01000266.1 GCA_005883445.1 Alphaproteobacteria bacterium
GGTGCCGTTCGAGACGCCCATGGAGTCGTGAACCTCGCATGCGACGTGCTGGCCGCGCGACTCCGCGTCCCGCACCGAATCGATGGTGAGCAGCGGGGTCTTGGTCTGGACGTAATGCACGTCCTTCGGATCATCGATGGCGGCATCGCGCATCGCGGCTTTGACCGCCTGCGCGACCTTCTCCACCATCGCCGGCCGGCCGATATCCTCGGGCAGAAGCTCAGCGCTCATGGCGGTTCCGATCGCCAGGCGCGACTTCGATGCCGGGCCGGTCTTGCCGTTCCTGGCGAACACGGTCGCGTGCGGAGTGATGACGCCGTCGCAGCCGCCCGACCAGACCATCGGGATGCTGGCAATCTCCGCCTCGCTGCGTTTGCCGTGCCTTTGAAGCGTGCGCCGAAAGGCCTGATCGGCCAAGATGCGCGTGAAGTCGTTCACGCCGCCGTTGCCTTCGGTCTTGCCGATCACCGCGATCACTTCATCCGCGCTGAATTGCCCGCGGGCGATGCATGCATCGAGCCCGGACGCGTCTTGCACCGTCTTGAGTTCGATCTTTGCGACCTCGATTGCCATCCGCCCTCACCCCTTTATGTCTTGGTGCGCATGCGCGGCGCGCATTCGCCCCGCACCATCCGTTCGTAACCCGCCCCGCGGTCGATCATCGGCGGCGCCGCAACCCGTTGCACGCGCAGATCCGACCGCAGCTTTACCGTCGCCGCCGCATCGAGCTCATAGCCGTCGGAAGGCACGCGGGTACGCACGACGACGCCATAATCGTCCCGCGCCGCCTGCTGCGATACGCGGCCCTCGGTCACGTCGCGCGCGACCAGCTCCGGCTCGCGCTCGAGCGGATCACCCCAGCCGCCGCCGCCCGTCGTGACCACGCGCACCACCTGTCCCGCGAGCACCGGCTCGCCGTCGACCAGGCCGCCGAGCTCGCGCGGCGCGCCTTCGAGGTCGACCGTGACACAGAACGGTCGTCCGGCCGCTCCGCCGTTGACGCCGTAGCAGCCGAGCCGCACCCGGTCGGCGGTGACGATGGTGCGGCAATCCACCAGCGCGCGGTAGTGCTTCTCGTATCCCAGGCCGCCCCGCCGCTTGCCGGCGCCGCCGGAATCCATGCGCAACGCGAGCTTCTCGACCAGCAGCGGAAAACGCGTCTCGGTGAATTCGGCGGGCTGATTGCGCGAGTCCGGCACGATATGGATGGCGTCGCTTCCGTCGGCGTAATAGCGGCCGCCCGAGCCGCCCCCGAGCACCTCGCGCGAGAGAAACGGTTGGCCGTCGGCATCGTGGCCGAAGAAGCCGGTGTAACGAATGGTCTCCTGGTCGGCCGGCATGCGGCCCTCGACCGCATGCGCCACCACGCCCGCCAACAGCCCGAGGCAACGCAACAGCACGAACGAGCGTGCATTGGTCGCGGCCGGCCATTGCGGCGTGATCAGCGTGCCCTTCGGCGGGAACACGACGTCGAACACCTCGCATACGCCTTCGTTGACGTGAATCTCGGCGGCGCGCTCCGGCGTATCGGCGAGGTTGCGCAGGATCGGCGCGATCCATTTGATCAGAAAGGCGCCGCCGGCATAGTCCGCCGGCCAGTTGATCGGGCCGCTCGACTGCGGATCGGTGCCGGTGAAATCGAGCGTGATGCGCCCGCCGCGCTTGATCATCTTCAGCGCGAGCTTGTGCAGCTTGGGGTCGCTGACGCCGTCGTGCTCGACGTAGTCCTCCCAGGAATATTCGCCGTCGGCGATCTTCGGCAGCAGTTCGTTGCGGTAGATGTCGCGGCACTTGTCGAGGATGGCCTGGAAGCAGGCCTCCACCGCCTGGCGCCCGAAGCGCGCGAACAACCCTTCCATGCGGCGCGCGCCCATGACGCAGGCCTGCACCTCGCTGTCGAGATCGGCAGCGAGCATCTCGGGGACGCGGCAGTTGCGCTTGATGATGGTGAACACCGCGTCGTTGCGCACGCCCGCGCTGTAGAGCTTGATCGGCGGAACCGCGAGGCCCTCCTCGAACACCGTGGTCGCCGTTCCCGGCATCGAGCCCGGAACGCGGCCGCCGATGTCGTCGTGGTGGCCGAAGGCCTGGATGAAGGCGACGACCTCGCCATCGTGGAACACCGGCACCGTGCTGCAGAGGTCGGGCAAATGGCCGATGCTGCCCTCGGTCAGATACGTGTCGTTCATCAGGAAGACGTCGCCCGGCCGCATGGTCTCGGGCGGGAAGTCGCGCACCACCGCGTTCGGCATGGCCGAATAGGATCGTCCCGTGAGCTTGCGGCAATGGCGATCGAACAGGCCGACGCGGTAGTCGTGCGCCTCGCGGATCATCGGGCTGCGCGCGGTGCGCTCGATGGCGTATTCGATCTCCGCCTCGATGGAATTGAGCGTGCCCTCGACGATCTGCAGCACGATCGGGTCGACGTCGCACGCCGCGCGCGGCTGCGAGAGCTTCGCCGTCGCGGACATCGGGCGCGGGTTCATCGAACGCCTTCCGATTTCGCTTGCGCGGAGCGGACGATCAGGATGCCGCGCGGATCGACGTCGAGCTGCTGAGCGGGAAAGACGACGGTGGTGGAGCCGAATTCCTCCACGACCGCCGGGCCTTCGAGCCGAAACCCCGCCGGCAACACCGCGCGGTCGTAGACCGGCGTGTCGTGGAATGCTCCGTCGAAGTAGACCGGGCGCACGGACTTGCGCGCCGGCGTCGAGGTGCCACGCCCGGCGAGCTTGGGTATCTCCGGCCGCTCGATCAGTCCGAAGCCGGAGACGCAGAAATTGACCAGCTCAATCTTCTGTTCCCCGGCGTAATTGTAGCCGAAGGTGCGCAGGTGCGCCGCGTGGAAGGCGTCGATGAGCGCGGCGAGGAACGCGGCATCGACCGCGCCGGCGGGCGCGGCGACGCGGACTTCCATCGATTGCCCGGCGTAGCGCATGTCGGCTTCGCGCGCGACGCGGATGCGCGCAAGATCGATCCCGTCGCGCACGAGGCTGTCGACGGCATCTTTCTCCAAGCCAGCGTAGAGCGACGCCACCGCCGGCAGATCGATCGCGTCCTCGTGCATCACCTTGGTGACGATACGATCGGTGCGCCAGTCGACGGCGAGCAGCCCGAAGGCGGAGAGATTGCCGGGATCGCGCGGAACGATGCACGCCGCCATGCCGAGCAGGTCCATGACCGCCGGCGATTGCGCCGGCCCGGCGCCGCCGAAAGCCAGCAGCGCGAAGCCGCGAGGGTCGATGCCGCGCTGGATCGTCATCTGCCGAATGGCGTTGGCCTGGTTCCAGTTGGCGATCTCGATGATGCCGTGGGCGAGTTGCTCGACGCTCATCGCGCCGGGAAGCCGCTTCGCCAGGCGCGCGAGGCCCTCGCGCGAACGCGCGGCGTCGAGCGCGACGCCGCCACCGATGAGCGCGGGAGGAATGCGCCCGAGAACAAGATTGGCATCGGTGATGGTCGGCTCGGCGCCGCCGTTGGGATAGCACATCGGTCCGGGTTCGGCGCCCGCGCTCCTCGGCCCGACCTTGAGGTGGCCTTCGCGGCTGATCCACGCGATCGATCCGCCGCCGGTGCCGATGGTCTTGAT
Organism: Alphaproteobacteria bacterium; assembly: GCA_005883445.1. Lineage (GTDB taxonomy): Bacteria > Pseudomonadota > Alphaproteobacteria > Rhizobiales > Xanthobacteraceae > VAZQ01. Next base: position 3,590 of record VAZL01000266.1, read on the forward strand.
GTCGATCATCGGGATGCGCACCGGATACGCGCCCACCGCGCCGCCGTTGGTGACGTGCGGCTTGCCGCCTTCGATCAGGCAAAGGTCGGTCGAGGTGCCGCCGGCATCGAGCGCCACCACGTCGGGAAAGCCGGCGACCTCGGCGACCACCGCGCTCGCGAGCGCACCCGCCGCAGGACCCGACAGCGCGGTCGTGATCGGCTTGCAGAGCACCTGATCGGCGCTCGCAACGCCGCCGCTCGACTGCATGACGAGGAACGGCTTGTGCTGCAAGCCGAGGCCGAGTTCGTCGTGCACGCGATTGAGATAGCGTTCCATGTGCGGCTTGACGAAGGCGTCGACCAAGGTCGTGACCGCGCGCTCGTACTCGCGATATTCGGGCAACACCGCGCAGGAGAGCGACAACGTGCAGTCGGGATAGTCCTGCGCGAAGATGTCCGCGACACGGCGCTCGTGGGCGGGATTGGCATAGGAATGGATGAGGCAGATGCCGACCGCGCGGACGCCCTCCCTGCGGAAGAACTGCGCGGCGGCGTGCACACTCGCCTCGTCCAGCGGGCGAATTTCCTCGCCGCGGAAATTCAAGCGCCCGCCGACCTCGCGCACGAAATGGAGCGGCACGATGCGCTCCGGCTTCACCCAGAAATAGGAATTGCCGTAGCCCACGGGTACCGACTGGCGGGCAATCTCCAGGAGATGGCGGAAGCCCGCGGTGACGATCAATCCGAGCCCGCTGATCGGGCCCTGCAGCAGCGCATTGGTGGCGACGGTCGTGCCGTGGGCAAGGCCGGCGACGTCGTCCGGCGAGGCGCCGGCCGCGTCGAGGATCGCGCGCACGCCGCGCACGAGGCCGATGGCAGGATTAGCTGGCGTGCTCGCAACCTTGGTGACGCGCATGGCGCCCGAGCCGCCATCGACCGAAACGATATCGGTGAAGGTGCCGCCGGTATCGATGCCGATCCGCAAGCGAGGCTCATGGGGCGCCGGTGACATGGCGCGTCCGCTCCCGAGGCGATGCAATCGACCTTGTTGTGGCCAAGAGACGCCGACGCTTCAACTGCCTGGAATGAGACCCTTCGGCAGCGAGAAGCAGTATTTCGCGATGTCTCCGGCGCGCGTGTACCAGACCCGATCCTTGTGCTTGTGCTCGACGCAATGCTTGATGGCTTGCCGCACCGGCCGAAGCCGAAACGGCTGGCCCACGATGAAGCCGTGCAAGGATAGCGCGTAGACGAGCGGCTGGCGCTCGGACTGCTCGAGCAGTTCCTCGAACTGGTCGACGATCATCTCGGCGAACTGGCGGCCGGTGTGATCGCGATGCGCCTGCGCGCCGGCATCGTTCAATTCCATGGGATAGGGCACCGAAAGCAGCGGTCCCGCGCGCGTCTGCATCCATATCGGCTGGTCATCGAATGGCCAATCGAGCAGATGCGTATAGCCTGCCTCTTTCAAGAGATCGGGTGTGATGTTGGATTCGAGCGCCCCCGGCCCCATCCAACCTGTGGGGCGCACGCCGACGTATGTTTCGATGATTTCGGTGCACTCCTTGATGGCGCGCGCCTCGTCCTGCTCCCACATCGGCCGCAGCAGCTCGGCGTTGGTGCGGCCGTGGCCGAGCACGTCGTCGCCGCGGGCTTTGATTTTTTCGACGATCTGCGGGTAGTGATAGCAGACGCTGCTGTTCAAAAGGATCGTGGCGGGCAGTTTGAGCTCGTCCAGGATCTCGAACAGGCGCCAATTGCCGATCCGGTTGCCGTAGTCGCGCCAGGCGAAATTGCGCGTGGTCTGCTGGCCGCTGCGAACCGGATCCATCCCGAGCCCGGCGCCGAAGGCGAAATGCTCGATGTTGAGCGCGACGTAGAACGCGAGCCGCTTGCCTCCCGGCCAGCTGTAGTCTTTGCGCTCGACGATCGGCGAATAGCCGTATCGGGTGTGGCCGGGAAGTTTCAACATTGGGGTCCTCCCTCTTCGGTCGATCGCTTAGCGACTTCCTCTTCGACGCACCGTCATCGGCCCGCACGACGTCGAGGTCGGAATCGGCGAAGCGATTCCCGGCCGACGTGTCAGTTCGTCATCGGCATTGGCTCGACGCCGAGCTCCCCCGGCCCGGCGCGCCCCAGCGTCGTCGACATTTGTGCATCAAGCCACGGCTGGTCAGCAAGGCTCATCCGCGACCGAAGCGGCGATCGGGCTCACGCATCGTGAGAAGCCGCTGCGCTTCTTCGACCTCCGGAACCTCCGGCCCCGCGTTGAAGCCAACGAGGGCCGCAGCGAGCAATCCGCCGGCGAGCTGATCCCGACCGGTCGTCTTGTAGAGCTTTGCAAGTGAGAGTGCAGCGCGCAGCTCGAACGTTCGCGTCCGTTGGCCGCGGGCGATCTCGATAGCGCGCATCAACGCGGATTCAGCGGCCGCAACGTCAGGCCGCCGCAGTTTCACGAGAAGCTCGCCACGCACCCGGTGCACCTCGGCATCGAA
>VAZL01000939.1:0-834 GCA_005883445.1 Alphaproteobacteria bacterium
GGATCAATGGGTGATCACGATCTTGGCGGTTATCGCGCTCAGCGCCGGCATGATGGCGTTGATGCCGGGGACGCTGTCGCTATCGAAAGGCGATATTCTGAGGATTTCGATCACCTTCGGGCTGTCGATCGGTTTCGCGGTTATCGGTGCCGTCTGGGTGGCGCAGCGTTTCCTGGAGCACCACCACGGCGAGGCGATCGTTGATCCGCCGATCGCCCAGCTCACTCTGGCGGCGCTGATCGTGGCTGGGCTGTCGGCTGCGCTACGGATCGCCATTCCCTTGGTGCCCGGCCTGATCCAGGGCAGCAGTTCCGCGCTGCCGCATGCCATCACACAATTCCTGGAACGCTGGCCGGGCGTGATCATTCCAGCGGCCTGCACGATCTCGCTTGGACTCCTGTGCACGTATCTGGGCGCGCGGCCCTGGAGCCAGGTCCGGGCCGCGACCGTGGGAGCGCTCGGGAACGGACTCGCGTTCATGACCGCAGCCCTGCTGGTAGCGTGGCTGCTGAGCGATGACGTGCTGAGCAAGTTCTACAAGCCTGAGGCACCCACGCGCACGCTGGTGGTGATCACCACAAGCCTGATCGGAATCGCAATCGGCTTCATGGTGCTGTGGCAGTTCAAGCGATGGGAGCGCGACCGCATGGTCGACGCCGCGCGCGCGGCCGAAAGGGCAGGGATTGCGGCGTGCGGGGTACCCCCGCCGGCTGAGGAGCTCGACCCTGCGGCTCCGTCCAGATCCGATGTCGCGGCCAGAAATTACGGCGGGTATACGCGCGCGAACGTGACGCACCTGGAAGGACGTTACGTTTGCTTCCGGCCGGCCTTCAC
>VAZL01000939.1:843-2447 GCA_005883445.1 Alphaproteobacteria bacterium
CCGCGAGGATGCCGGCCACACGCAACGCGGACGGGTCTACCTCCCCGACGGCCGGCCGTTCATGAACTTTGTCACGGTCGGAGGCGGAGGCATCCGGCTGATCACGGTGTCCCGTCCGGGGGAGCGGGAATCCGCCCGCGGGCTGATCATGACGTTGTCGAATCCGAGCGGCATGCAGTTCACGCCGGCGAGCGCACCGATCGTGCTTCGCCGCGTGACGGACAGGATCCCCCAGCTCGGCTTCCTTCGGCCCGGCGCCCCCGATTATGACTACTACCGCCGAGAGCTGGAGGCTGTCGCCCCCGCGTTCGGCTTCTTTGCTTCCGCGCCGCAACCTCCCTCGGCCGCGGATACAAGGCCTGCCGAGGAGGCGCGCTTGTCGCTGGTGAGATGAAAGCCGACTTACCACACGTTCGGTTTTAGGATCTCGGCCCCACCGAGGGACGCGCTACTGGGGCGCGTCCTCACTGCGGCTCGAGGCCAGCGGCCTTGACGACTGCTTCCGCGAGCGCGCGATCCCTCTTGATCTCGGCTGCGAACTGTTCCGGCGTGTTGATCGCCGATACCAGGCTGCGGGCGCTGAGATGCCGCTCGCGGAACGCCGGATCATCGACGATGCTCGCAACCGCGTTGGCGAGCTTGTCGACGATCGGCCGCGGCGTGCCGGCCGGCGTGAACAGCCCGTACCAGCTGCGCGACGGCGGGCCGGTGTAACCGCTCTCGCCCAGGGTCGGCACATCCGGAAAATTCGGCGACCTGATATTGTTGAGCATCACCAGCGGGGTCATCGTGCCGGCGCGAATCTGCCCGATCACGTTGCCTTCGCCAATCAGCGCGATCGGCGTGGAGCCGCTCAGCACCGCGTTCACCGCCTCGCCGCCGCCTTTGAACGGAACGCGCACCCAGTCGGCGCCCTTCTGCTTCTTCAGCGTCTCCATGTAGAGGGCGAGTGGCACGGAGGCGGTCACATAATTCAACGTGCCGGGCTTGGCCTTTGATAATGCGATCAAGCCATCGATCGTCTTGACGTTGAGTTGGGAATTCACCACCAGCGTCTGAATGAGGTGGTAGAGGTTCGTGACCGGCTGCAGTCCCTTTTCGGGATCGAACGGCATGTTCTTCAGCAGGAACTGATTGTACGCAATCGGCTCCGCGTTGAGGATGCAGATGGTATAGCCGTCGGGCGGCGCTTCGGTGCACGCACGCGCGCCCAAATTCTGCATGCCGCCGGGACGATTCTCCACGACGATCGGCTGTCCCCAGCGCTTGAGCAATTCGTCGCCGAGCGCGCGCATGAAGATGTCGCTGATCCCGCCGGCGCTGGTGGTCGTGAGAGCTCTGATGGGACGCGTGGGATAATCCTGCGCGAGCGCCGCACCTGCGACCGCCATGAGCGCGACGGTAAGTAGGATTTTTATCATCGCTGTCTCGCTTGCATTTCTTGTCGCGCGCAGCGTGGGCAACAGCGAAGGCCGTTGCCCACCCTACTCGCTTTCATAGTCTCACCCCGCCAGCAGCTGTTTCACCCAGCCGCTCGCCTTGCCAAAATCGATTCTGCCGGCGTAGCCCTGCTTGAGCGCGGCCATGACCTTGCCCATGTCCTT
>VAZL01000939.1:2457-2861 GCA_005883445.1 Alphaproteobacteria bacterium
GCCTCCGACATCTGCTGGGGAAGATAAGCGCTGATGATCTCGATCTCGTCGCGCTCGCGAGCGGCAAGCTCGCTCCGGCCCGCTTTGTCGTAGAGCTCGGCCGCTTCCTGGCGTTGCTTGATCAGCTTCTGCAGCAGCGCGAGGATCTCTTCGTCGGAGAGCGCGCTCTTGCCCCGACCCTGCGCCTCGAGGTCGGCGTTCTTGAGCGCGGCATTGACGAGGCGCAGCGTCGACACGTGGTGCTCCTCGCGCGCTTTCATCGCGTCTTTAAGGGCGGTGTTGATCTCCTCGCGCAGCACGGCTATGGCCTCTCACAAAACCGCGCCCGAGTCGGGATCGAGCCGAAGGAGCCCGGCGGCGCGGACCAAGACTTAGGCTTTCGATGAGCGAGAAACAACCGGCCC
>VAZL01000267.1 GCA_005883445.1 Alphaproteobacteria bacterium
GAAAATCCCGCGCTTCGCGTTCGAGAAATTTCCCGGCGCCGAGCCGACGCTGACCACCTCGATGAAATCGGTGGGCGAGGCGATGGCGATCGGTGCCACGTTTCAGGAGAGCCTGCAGAAGGCGCTGCGCTCGCTCGAAAACGGCTTCACCGGGCTGGACGAGATCGCGCTCGAGGGGCTCGGCCAGGGCGACGACAAGAACGCGGTGCGCGCGGCCCTCGGCACGCCCACACCCGAGCGCCTGCTCAAAGTTGCGCAGGCCATGCGGCTTGGTTTTTCCGACCAGGATATCCACGGCTCCTGCAAGATCGACCCGTGGTTCCTCGGCCAGATCCGCGGCCTGGTCGAAACCGAGGCGGAGATCCGTGCCAAGGGCTTGCCTGCGACCGCCGGCGCGCTGCGCCGTCTCAAGGCCATGGGCTTTTCCGATGCGCGGCTCGGCAAGCTGACCGGGGTTGCCCCCGCGACCGTCACGCAACGGCGCCGTGCGCTCGGCGTGCGGCCGGTGTTCAAGCGCATCGATAGCTGCGCGGCGGAATTCGCCTCCCCCACCGCCTACATGTACTCGACCTATGCGGCGCCGTTTGGCGGCCCGCCGGTCTGCGAGGCCGCGCCGTCGGACAAGAACAAGGTCGCGATCCTGGGCGGGGGGCCGAACCGGATCGGTCAGGGGATCGAGTTCGATTATTGCGGCTGCCACGCCTCGTTCGCCCTCAAGGAAGCGGGCTACGAGACGATCATGGTCAATTGCAATCCGGAGACGGTCTCGACCGACTACGACACCTCCGACCGGCTCTATTTCGAGCCGCTCACCGACGAGGACGTGCTCGAAATCATCGAGACCGAACGCTCCCGCGGGCATCTGCGCGGGGTCATCGTGCAGTTCGGCGGGCAGACGCCGCTCAAGCTCGCGGAGGCGCTGGAACAGGCGAAAGTCCCGATTCTCGGAACCTCTCCCGACATGATCGATCTCGCCGAGGACCGCGACCGGTTCAAGAAGCTGCTGCACAAGCTCGGGCTGCGTCAACCCACCAGCGGCATCGCCACGAGCCCGAAAGAGGCGCGCACGATCGCCGAGGCGGTGGGCTATCCGATCGTGATCCGGCCCTCCTACGTGCTCGGCGGGCGCGCCATGGAGATCGTACTCGACGCCGCCCAGCTCGATCGTTACATCGCGCGGCTTGCCGGCGATCTCGACCGGCCCTCCGAGCTCGTGGTCTCGCACAAGCGCCCGCTGCTGATCGATCGCTATCTCTCCGACGCCATCGAGGTGGATGTCGACTGCCTCGCCGACGGCAAGGACACGACCATCGTCGGCATCATGGAGCACATCGAGGAGGCCGGCATCCATTCGGGCGACAGCGCCTGCGCCTTGCCGCCGCATTCGCTCGGGGAGAGCGCCATCGCGGAGCTCGAACGTCAGACGCGCGCGCTCGCGCGGGCGCTAAAGGTCGGCGGCCTGATGAACGTGCAGTACGCCATCAAGGATGGCGACATCTACGTGCTCGAGGTCAATCCGCGGGCGTCGCGCACGGTCCCTTTCGTTGCCAAGGTGATCGGCGTGCCGGTCGCCAAGATCGCCGCCCGCATCATGGCCGGCGAGAGCCTTGCGAGCTTCGAGCTCAAGCCGGCCCGGTTCGACCACATCGGCGTCAAGGAGGCGGTCTTTCCCTTCGCCCGCTTCCCCGGCGTCGACACCGTGCTCGGGCCGGAGATGAAATCCACCGGCGAGGTCATGGGGATCGACCGCAGCTTCGCCATCGCCTTTGCCAAGAGCCAGATCGGCGGGGGCTCACGGCTGCCGCGCGGCGGCACCGTCTTCGTCTCGGTCAGGGACGCCGACAAGCCGCGGGTCCTCGATGCCGTTCGCCTTCTGGTCTCGCTGGGGTTCCGGATCATCGCCACCTCCGGGACCCAGCGCTACCTGGCCGAGCAAGGTCTGCCGGCCAGCAGGATCAACAAGGTGCTGGAAGGCCGCCCCCATATCGTCGATGCCATCGCAAATGGCGGGGTTCAGCTCGTTTTCAATACCACCGAGGGGGCGACCGCCCTGGCCGACAGCCGCTCGCTGCGGCGTGCAGCCCTCTTGCATAAAGTCCCGTACTACACCACTCTTTCTGGGGCCGTCGCCGCAGCGCAGGGAATCAAAGCTTATCTCGGGGGCGACTTCGAGGTGCGCGCGCTGCAGAGCTATTTCGGCGGCAAGGCCGCATCCGGGAAACCGGGGCCGGCTGCCTGACGGTACGTGTTTGGGACAAGGTTCAGGGTCGCGTGGCCGGACGAAACTTCGGCCCGCGATCGGAATTATTGTCTCTTGGCTGAAGTCGGAGGTTCGAAGGAACGATGGACAAGATCCCGATGACCGCAGCGGGCTATACGACGCTCGAGAACGAGCTCAAGCACCGCCAGCAGGTCGAGCGGCCTCGTATCATCCAGCAGATTACCGACGCGCGCACCCATGGCGATCTGTCGGAGAACGCCGAATACCATGCCGCCAAGGAGTCGCAATCGCACAACGAGGGCCGCATCGCCGAGCTCGAGGACAAGCTCGCGCGCGCGGAGGTGATCGACGTGTCGAAGCTCTCGGGCGATACCATCACGTTCGGGGCGACCGTGACGCTGGTCGACGAGGACACCGAAAAGAAACAGGTGTGGCAGCTCGTCGGCGAGCCCGAGGCCGACGCCAAGAAAGGCAAGATATCGATCACGTCGCCGCTCGCCCGTGCGCTCATCGGCAAGGGCAAGGGCACGAGCGTCGAGGTGATGACGCCGAGCGGGGCCAAGGCCTACGAGATCAAAAAGGTCGAATGGCGCTGAACGGTCGCAACTGATCCGGCCGCGCACGCCGCGGACGTCCGCAGCGAACCACCGGGGCGAGCCTTGTCCCGGCCATCCACGCCTCTAAGCTAACCGCCGCTCGAAGTTGTGAAGCCCGGCAACGCGGTCCCACTCGAGCCGGAGCGCGGCGATCGGGGGTGGCGGGCCATGGTCGACCCGGCGGGATGCTGCATGAAATTCGGCGTGTTCGATCACATGGACGATGGGGGCGGGCCGCTTGGCACGCTCTACGCCGAGCGGCTCGAGTTGATCGAAGCCTATGACCGCAGCGGCATCTATGGCTACCACATCGCCGAGCACCACTCGACGCCGCTCGGCTGCGCCCCCTCGCCCGGGCTGTTTCTCGCGGCCGTAGCGCAGCGCACCAAGACGCTGCGCTTCGGCCCCCTCGTCTATCTCTTGCCGTTCTATCATCCGCTGCGCCTGATCGAGGAAATCTGCATGCTCGATCAGATGAGCGGCGGGAGGCTCGAACTCGGGATCGGACGCGGCGTGTCGCCGTTCGAGACTCGCGCTTACGGCCTCGATTTCGCGCAGACCGGCGAAATCTATCACGAGGCCTTCGAACTCATCCTCAAGGGCCTTGCCGGCGACGAATTGACGTTCGAGGGCAAGCATTACCGATTTCACAACGTGCCGATGATCCTGCGGCCGCTGCAGCGCCCGCATCCGCCGTTGTGGTACGGCATCACGATCCCCGAAAACGCGGACTGGCCGGCGGCAAACGATGTGAATGTCGTGAGCATCGCGCTGCGCCCGACCGTGCGCAGCATCATCGACCGCTATCGCGCCGAGCGCACGCGCCTCGGCAAGACGCATACGCCCTTCATGGGCGTGGCGCGCCACGTGGTGGTGGCCGATAGCGACGAGGCTGCGCGCAAGATCGCGCGGCGCGCCTATCCGCGCTGGCGCAACAACTTCCGCTGGCTGTTCGCGCGCCACGGTGCCGAGCCGCGGATCACGGCGCTTTACCCGCCGACCTTCGACGAGCTTACGGCGATCGACAACGGCATCGCGGGATCGCCGCGAACCGTCCGCGATTTCGTCGCCGCCGAGATCGAGGCAACCGGCGGCAATTACTTCGTGTCGTGGCTGGCTTTCGGCGACATGACGCTCGCGGAATCGTTGCGCTCGCTTGCGCTGTTTTCACGCGAGGTGATGCCGGCCTTCGCCCCCGCGCGCGCCGACGCAGCGCAATGAACTCGCGACGTCGACCGCGGCCCGCGCGCTTTTATTTCTGTGGCGCCGCGCCCGCAACCTTCATGGGCGGGTCTTGCGGTCCATCGGCACCATCGCTGCATCCTTGGAATTGCGCAGTGTCAGGGAGGTTTTGACGTTGCGCACGTGCGGCGCCGCGGTGAGCTCGGCGACGAAGGCCTGGAAGGTCTTCAAATCGGGCGCCACGCATTTGAGGATGAAGTCGATCTCACCCGAGAGCATCCAGCATTCGCGCACGAGGGGCTGCGCACGCACGAAATCTTCGAAGGCTTTGAGATCGGCATCGGCCTGGCTGCGCAGATGCACCATGGCGAAGACGGTCATCTCGTAGCCGAGAAGCTTCTCGTCGAGCAGCGCACGATAGCCCTTGATGTAGCCGGCCTGTTCGAGCGCGCACACGCGGCGCAGGCAGGGCGGAGCCGAGATGCCGACCCGGCGCGCGAGCTCGACATTGGTGATGCGGCCGTCATCCTGCAGCTCCTTGAGAATCTGGCGGTCGATGGCATCGAGACGAGCGGCCACTGAAGGCTCCGGAATCGCTGATTGTTCACGCATTGTTAGCAATGCCGGCCGCCCCTGCGAAACATTGTTGCTCAAGGCGGTAACGCGTCACCGTCCCCTTCACAACATTGTGGCATTCTGGTCTGCATATCTTGCATAGCTGCCCGGAACCCATAAATTGTGCAGAGCATCGATGCGCATTCTGACCCGGTCGTGAGCACGCATCGGGTTCCGAGGCCAAGTTGGGCGGCAGGGGCCGCCCGAGGCGGCGGCGCAAGCTTGATTGCGGTGCAACACCGGCTTCCATCTTTGCTGCAGGCGCTCTGCCTCAAAGCGCCCGAAGGGGTCTGTTCTCGATGGGAAAGATCAAGCGCGCCAAGCTCCTCATCATCGGGTCCGGGGCGGCGGGCTATACGGCCGCGATCTATGCCGCCCGCGCCATGCTGGAGCCGATCCTGATCCAAGGCATCCAGCCCGGTGGCCAGCTCACCATCACGACCGATGTCGAGAACTACCCCGGCTTCGCAGACGTCATCCAGGGGCCCTGGCTGATGGAGCAGATGCAGAAGCAGGCCGAGCACGTCGGCACCAAGCTCGCCAGCGATCATGTGAGCAAGGTCGATCTAGGCCACCGGCCATTCCGGATTGGCTGGAGCTGCCGTCCGAGCAGAAATTCAAGGGCTACGGCGTTTCCGCCTGCGCCACTTGCGACGGCTTCTTCTATCGCGGCAAGGACGTGCTGGTGATCGGCGGCGGCAATACTGCGGTCGAGGAGGCGCTGTTCCTCACCAATTTCGCTTCCAGCGTGACGGTCGTGCATCGCCGAGACAGTTTCCGCGCGGAGAAGATCCTGCAGGATCGGCTATTCAAGAATCCCAAGATTTCAGTGATCTGGGACACGGTGCTGGAAGAGGTGGCGGGCGAGGAGAACCCGCTCAAGGTGAAGGGAGCCATCTTGCGCAATGTCAAAACCGGCGCGCTCAGCGAGCGGAGGGCGGACGGCATATTCATCGCCATCGGCCACACACCCGCATCCGAGTTGTTCGTTGGGCAGCTCGATATGAAGCCCTCGGGCTACATCAAGACTGCGCCATTCTCGACCGCGACCTCGGTGCGCGGCGTGTTCGCCGCCGGCGACGTTACCGACGACGTCTACCGCCAGGCGGTGCCCGCCGCCGGCCAAGGCTGCATGGCAGCGCTCGAAACCGAACGCTTCCTCGCCGCGCACGGCGAGGCGGAGCCGGCCCTCGCGGCGGAGTAAAGCCCTTGCCGAGCACACAAATGTCAATGGACTGGGACAAGCTCAAGGTTTTCCACGCCGCCGCCGAGGCCGGCAGCTTCACCCATGCCGGCGAGCAACTCGGCCTGTCACAGTCGGCGGTGTCGCGGCAAGTGTCGGCGCTCGAACAGGAACTCGGCGTGTCACTGTTCCACCGCCATGCGCGTGGGCTCATTCTGACCGAGCAGGGTGAACTCCTCCATCACACGGCGCACGACGTGTTCATGAAGCTCGAAGCGGCGCGCGCCAAGCTGACCGACAGCCGCGAGCGGCCGAACGGAGAGCTGCGGGTCACGACCACGCCCGGTATCGGCGTGCATTGGCTAACCCCGCGGCTGGGCGAGTTCATCGAGCTTTATCCCGACGTCCAGCTCTCGCTGATCACCACCGACGAGGAGCTCGACCTCGCCATGCGCGAGGCGGACGTGGCGATCCGGCTACGCCAGCCGACGCAGCCCGACCTGATCCAGCGCAAGCTGTTCTCGGTACGCTTCCATGCCTATGCCTCGCCGGAATACATCAAGCGCTTCGGCACCCCGCGCGCGCTCGATGACCTCGATAACCACCGCATCCTGCTGCTGGGCGGCAGCACGGTGCCGCAATATCTCGAGAATCGGCGCTGGCTGATCGAGGTCGGGCGCAACGGCAAAGGTGCGCGCACGCCCGCGCTCATCATTAACAACGTGCTCGGCGTTCTGCGCGCGTGCCAGCGCGGGATCGGCGTCGCCTTGCTGCCGGACTATCTGGTCGAAGAGAACGGCGGACTGGTGCAGCTGTTCGGCGAGTCCGACACAACAATCGCGCTCGATGCCTATTTCGTCTATCCGGAAGAACTCAAGACGGTCGCGCGCGTGCAGGTGTTCCGCGACTTTCTGGTGGCGAAGGCGCAGCGCTGGCATTTCTAGCCGCTGCTCGCAGGCAGCGCCGCCATCGCGCCTCACGATAGCCGCATGGCTGGCATGCAAGCCTTTGCATTGTGTGAGAAAATCGTAGCGGCAT
>VAZL01000940.1:0-209 GCA_005883445.1 Alphaproteobacteria bacterium
CGCAGACCGGCATCGATGCGCGGCCGGCCTCCCAGGTTCCGAGATTTCCAGCGCCAATACCGGCGAAAGCCCGCACGATGCCAGCGCACCAGCGTCTCCGGCGGGATGATCGTCATGGCCTTTTGCCGGAAACTAGCGATACAGCTGGATGAAGAACAGCCGATCGCTATTCGTGAACTGGACGCGACCGCGCACCTTGCGCTGCAGCA
>VAZL01000940.1:476-959 GCA_005883445.1 Alphaproteobacteria bacterium
CTCCCACACCACCGTACGTACGGGTCCGTATACGGCGGTTCGAGAAGTTGCGCTAACGCACTTCGATCAAGGAGCGGAGACCGCTTAACATGTTCAGCCGCCAAATCGGCGGACCGCCGAGCATTGCCTTGTACCGCCATCCGTGAACGTCTTCTTGAATCCAGGCTCGCAGAACTTCCCGCGTAGCGGGGGCAAGAAATCGCTCTACCGCGTGGAACATCTCGATCACCCCATGTTCATAGCCGCGCCGATAAGCCATTTCTGAGTCGTCCCCTTCAATCCCCCGCATATCCGCCTCCTACCGCGAAGTTCTATCCGTCGGCGGTAGTGTATCAGTCCGAATTTTCCGACCGTAGTCGAATGAACCGACTTTGGGGCATAGTCGGCGGGCTGGAGAAGGTCTGCCTGTGATCTCCGCGCTAGCCTTGCTTGGTGCGGTTGGCTTCACGCTCGTGGCCGCATACCAGTGGGCGGGCAGACTGG
>VAZL01000268.1 GCA_005883445.1 Alphaproteobacteria bacterium
ATCTCACGCTGCTCCGTGCCCGAGATCGAAATATGATGCTGGGGATCGTGGGGACAGGTCTTCGCCGTCGCCATTCCGTAGCACTTCCGGCAGTAAAAAGTGATGTCGATCTTGAGCGGCTTGGTATGAAGTGCACCCGGCCACAGCTGATCGAAGATGTGATGCGCATCGAAGGGACCGTAGTAGTCGCCGACGCCGGCGTGGTCGCGCCCGACGATAAGGTGCGAACAGCCGAAGTTCTGGCGAATGAGGGCATGAAGCAGCGCCTCGCGTGGACCGGCATAGCGCATCTCGATCGGATAGCCCGCCTGGATTACTGTTCCCGGGCGGAAATAATTGTCGATCATCGCCTGGATTGCTCGGGTACGAACATCGGCTGGGATGTTGCCTGCTTTCAATTTCCCAAGCACCTGATGGATGAAAACCCCGTCCGATACCTCAACCGCGATTTTTACCAGGTGCTCGTGGCTACGGTGCATGGGATTTCGAGTTTGGAAGGCGGCGACATTGGACCAGCCCCGCTCGAGAAACATGGCCCGTGACTGGGCGGGGCGGATATAGAGGTCCGGGTATTTGGCAGGATATTCGCCTTCGGTCAGCACCATGATGGGCCCGGCCAGGTTAACATCGCCCTGATGCAGTACCTTCGCTACGCCTGGATGCTTCGGATCGACGGTGCGATAGACGTGTTCGGCCTCGAGTTGTTTGTCGATTGAATATTTCTCGTGAATCTCCATCACGGCGAGTATTTCACTGGTCTCCGCGTTGATGAGCGTCACCTTCTCTTCGGCATATAGGCTATCGGCAAGGTCCTTGTTTACCGAAAGTGTGATCGGGATCGGCCAGAAGACGCCGCTGGTCAGTTTCATATGCAGGCACGAACCGCGCCAGTCGTCATGCCCCATAAAACCATCGAGCGGCGTATAGGCCCCCATTGCCAGCATGAAAACGTCGGAGACTGTGCGCGAGTCGAGAGGAATTTTCCTGAACTTCTCCGCCCGCTTGCGTTCCTCGGCCCGCTCCGTCTCCAGCAGCAACAGTGGCTTGACCTGCTCCGAATTGTGCGGCGGCACGAGTTGGGACACTGCGACCCTTCCTGAAATCAGACTATCTGGGAAAGGATGACCTTTGCGGCCTGGATCGGCTGGCGGGGCCCGGCGCTCATGGAAGAGTTGCCCCGAAGCACGCAGGACACGGGAGACACGGCGTTCTGAGCAGCCCGGTGATCAATCTACGATGTGATACACGGGCGCCTTCTCCATTTCCCACTTCCCGGAGTCCCGGTCGTAGCGGGACAGGGTGAAGCAATGCCAATCTTTGTCGTCGAGCTTCGGATGATCCGCCCGGTAATAGTATCCGGGCCACCGCGTTTCCGTCCGGAACAGCGTGTGCTGCGTGACGCATTCCGAGGCCAAGACCCGGTGTTGAAGCTCCCATGCGCGCTGAAGCTGGTGAAGGTCTTCGGCCCCGAGATAGGCGAGATCTTCCTTCAACATGCCCAGCAACTCGAGCCCGCGGGTGAGTAGCGGTTCGTTGGTCGTATAATGGGCGCCGATGCCGCCGACATATTCGTCCATGATCTTCTCAAGACGCTGAAGGCCATGAATCGGCAGGAGATAGCTCGGCGACACGGTCCCGGCGACGATTTCGTTGCGGCCGACTTCGTAATTTTCCAGGGGCTTGTAAACGATCTTCTTGAGGTCTTCGTACTCCGCCTCACTGAGCTGAGGCTGTTCCGCGCCCAGGTCTTTCACGTACTTAACTGCCGCCTTGCCGGCGATGCGGCCTTCCGTGAAGGATCCCGACGAGAACTTGTGGGCGGAGCCACCGATGGCGTCGCCGGCGCCGAAGAGGCCCTCGACGGTCATCATCCGATTGTATCCCCACTGGTATTCCGATGGTGCGCAGTCCTCCGGACCGCTTGCCCACGCGCCTGAACACGTCGCGTGCGAGCCCATGACATAAGGCTCGGACGTGGTCAGCTCGGGATTTATTTCCTTGGGATCGATGTTTTGCGACGCCCAGACGACCGCCTGCCCGATCGTCATGCCGAGGAAGTTTTCCCAGCCAACTGTCTCTTTGTGCGGATCTTTGAAGGCCTCTTTCGTCACCATGCGGATGGGACCCCGACCGGCCTTGACCTCTTCGAGAAGGGCGTGGTTGCGCAAGCATGTCGGCACCGGGTGCCGTTCAACGTAATCCCCGACCCTCTCCTTGATCGATTCATACCAGGTGGGTTCGTAATCCTGCCCATATGCGTTTTGAGTGTAGGTCTTGAGATGCAGGAAGTAGGCACCGACCGGACCGTAGCCGTCCTTGAATCGGGTGAGGACGATCCGGTTCTCCATCTGCGTCATCTTGGCGCCCACAAGGATCGGCAGCGCGTAGGCAGAGGCGCTGCTCCACGGGGCGTACCAGGTCCGTCCCATACCTTCTCCGACCGCGCGGGGCTTGAAGATGTGCGACGCGCCGCCGGCAGCTACGATGACCGCCTTGGCACGGAACACGTAGAAGTTCCCGTTTCGGACGTTAAAGCCGGCGGCCCCAGCGACCCTGTTGGGCCGCGTCTTGTCCATGAGCAAGTGGGTGACCATGATCCGGTTGTAGACTTCGGTGGCGGCCTTGCGCGCGGCCTCGGCGACGATCGGCTTGTAGCTCTCGCCGTGAATCATAATTTGCCATTTGCCTTCGCGCTGGTACCTCCCGGTTTCCGGGTCCCTCATGATGGGAAGGCCCCACTCCTCGAACTTGTGCACTGTGGAGTCGACGTGCCGAGCGATATCGTAACCCAGATCCTCGCGCACCAGACCCATGAGATCATTGCGTGCGTAGCGGACATGGTCTTCGGGTCGGTTCTCGTTCCACTGCATGCCCATGTAGCAGTTGATCGCATACAGGCCTTGTGCGACGGCGCCGCTGCGCTCGATGTTCGCTTTTTCGACGCAGACGATTTTTAGGTTACGCCCCCAGTATCGGGACTCGTAAGTGGCCCCGCACCCGCCCATGCCGCCACCGATGACGAGGATATCCGAATCCACCATCACGGTTTTTCGGCGAGTGAACAGGCCCATTACAACACCCCTCGCTTGAGTTGGAATTCAACGCCTCCGCGATGGGCGGCTCGTAATCAGACGGTGACTTGATAGATCCCCATGGCGTGGTTCTGATCGGGGAAACGAAGTTCTTTTCGCGGCCGTCCCGGAACTTGATCTTCCACGAAATGGTTCCCTTCTTGTCCTCCCTGAGAACCCGAACGCTGTGGCCCAAGGGGGCGAAGTCTGCGTAGCCGCGGCAGTCTATCGCATTCTGCGGACACGCCTTCACGCACGAATAGCACTCCCAGCACATGTTGGGCTCGATGTTATAGGCACGACGATAGGTCGTATCGATGTGCATGATGTCGGACGGGCAGATATCCACGCAGTGTCCGCAGCCGTCGCAACTCGTCATATAAACAAATGTGGGCATGGCGTTACGTTCTCTCCTGCATGAACACTGATGTTGGCCGACACTAGTAATTTTGCGGTCGTCGGCGAGCGCTCGCGTAGACTTCGGGGCGTTCGGCGGGAGCAGGCAGATTCCTCCTCGAGCCGTTCGCCTGTTCCAGTCGTTTTTGGAAGGCCGCTGCGGGCTTGAAGAACATATGAGAGAACTTGGACCAGGGAATTGATCCAAATAACACGGTCGTGGCGAGCAGATACAGAGCCAGGAACACGTTTGCCGAGGCCTTGCTGCCTGCCGTCTGCACGAACGCCCATATCAGGCCCAGCGTCACGCTCGCCAGAAGCGAAACGACGAAGAGGTCAGCGTGCACAATACGGAACGGCGAGTTGCCTTCTGCGGCGACGTCGGCGCGAATGAAAAACCAGAACCAGTAGCCGCCGAGGCAAACCATCAATGCCCCGATGTACCACAATGCCGGCAGAATGGCGGGCGTAGGGGTGGCGGGCGTGGGGTAGGCGAAGACCATGATTACGGTCGTGACGACATAAAGCGAGAAACCGTACATTGTCAGGAGATGGGCTATTCTGCGCTGAGCGCTGCAGAATTCGCCGGACGTCAGGATTTCCACTCCGGCGGTCTGAATCGCCAGGGACACCATTTCCCCTCCGCCGACCTGCCGCGTCCCTTTGTTCTTTGCATTCCGCCAATGGTCAAAAAAGTACTTGGCGCTCTTCTTGTGCATGATGTCGAACAGCGTGCCGCCCGCGACCATGAGGATCATTGCGACGATGTACGTCTGCATGATTGCGGGCGGCACGAACGCTGCAAGCTCGGCGAATGGATTCCTCGTCAACATGCGTCGACATTCCCCGATGAGCTCAAGTTCCAAGCTTCATGAACCCGATTGGTATCGCTCCAAGCTTAGACCAGGCAATGACCAAACGGAACGCGGCATAGTCTGCGCGACGCAATGTTGCTCTTGCCAGCGTCAGCGCCGCCAACCCTATAGCTGGCAAGCAAAAACCGCCAAGCAAATTTGGCCTATGTCGCAAGAGAGCAAGACTATTATTGGCCCGACCGCTTGGCGAAACGGGACGGGCGCTTGTTGGCGCAACCAATGTTCAAGAGAACTTGTCGTAACGTACGAATTGCGGGGGCAGCCGCGCCTCCCTGATCAAGACGCGGAGCGCACCGTCTACCATGATCGGCGGGCCGGCGACGAAGCCGACCATGTTGTCGTAGCGCCCGCTCATCGTCTGCTGGGCCGCATCCGCGACCAGGCCGTCCATGAGGCGAATGTGAGGGAATTCTGGATGCACGGCCGCTGGCGACTGCTCGTGCGACAGTGCCAGCGTCACTTTCAGCCGGCCTTCCGTTTGGGCGGCAAAGTCGCAAAGCTCGCTTAAGTAGAACCCGTCCTCCAGCGTGCGCACACCGAAGAAGACGTGACCAGTATGGTCACGGAAATAATCCTCTCTGGCGGCGCGTTCGATGATCGAGAGCATTCCGGCGATGCCTGAGCCGCCGGCAATACATAGGATGTTCTTGCCTTCCTTAGGGTGAAACGTCGCGCGGCCAAGCGGACCGAAGACGTCGACCGTGCGGCCCGCTATGTCGTTCCGAAACACCCAGTCCGAGAACGCTCCGCCGGCCTTCTGCTTGATCACGAAGACGAGTCGGTCGACCTCGCGGCCAAAGTTGACCATCGAGTAGGCTCGTCCACCTTTGACCTCGGGGGCTTCGAGCACGACGAACTGGCCCGCCTCGAAACTCATCGGGCGCGACAGAGCAAGCTCGAAATGGACCACATCGCGCGTGAGTTTGCGCAGCGCGTCAATGTGGGCGGTTCGGTGTTGCGGTAGGGTGCCGCATCCCGACCTTGCCACAACCCTAGCGGGGACGCGTACGAGGCAATCGCTGCTCGGGCGCGCTTGGCACATCAGGACATCGCCTTTGTCGCGCTTTAGTTTGGCGAATCCCGGCGCCTGATCCCAGTCGATGTGAGCGGAGCCCTGCATGATCCGCCCGCGGCAGGTGCCGCACGTCCCGGTGGCGCATTCGTAAGGCAGCGTGAGGCCTCGGGTGAGGCCAGCATAAAGCAGCTTGTCAGTCGCCTCACACTCGAAATCGAAAACGCCCGAATTCGTTTCGACGGTGATTTTCATTGACGACGGCTATCGGCGGTTGGGTTTCGAGCGCGGCGGATCAGGCCTTGCTGAAGAAATCGTCGTCCTTGATGTCGTCCTCGTCTTCGAATTCGTAGACGAGTTCCTTGTCGATCAACGCGAGGATGTCGCCATTTTCCAGCTTCACTTCGTAGCTCTGCAGCGGCCGCTCGGTCTCGCCGAGCATGTCGAGCGAGCTCAAGTCCCACGACCATAGGTGCTTGGTGCAAGTCAGCGCACAGTTGGCGATAACACCGGATTCCTCCAGCGGCTCCTGCATATGCGGACATAGCGGCGGAATAGCGCGAAAACCGCCGCCATAGTTGGCGATGAGGAGCGTCACCTTGTCGACCGTGAACTTCTTCACGGTGTTCTCGGGAACGTCTGTAACTTTACAGACGCGTTTCCAGGTCATGACGGCCTCGCTAGCTCATGCAATGTTCCACGCCGACCGGAGGCATGAGAGCCTGCATTCCGGTTACTGCCAAGCCGCGGCACACGTAATGGAATAGTCGCGGGTCCGCCATTCGTGCGCAGCAAAATCGCGCTCGGCCCAAGGCGCACCACGTTTCTCAGATCGGCCAGTGCGAGCCCTTATCAAGCCGGCGATTGTCGAGACGCACTTCTCGCTTGATGAATCGGACCTGATCGTCTTCGAGCTTGAGCGTGTCGATGTAACGGCCGACCAGAAACAACCGGCTTTCTCCGGCGTCGATGTGCGAGTTCACGCCGTCGAGGAGGTTCTGATAGACCACGAAGGAGCTGACCGCGGAGGCGGTCTTGCCATCATCGGCAACATCGACGGTATAGACCGTAGTATGCCGCCGAAGTGGCGAGTGGTCGGTATTGTGCTTGGGCAGCAGCTTGACCATGGTCGCCAGGTCCTTTCGGCTGCCCTGGAAATACGTCATGTCGCGATTGATTTCCGGGCTGAACGACTTGATCGCGTAGTGGAAGCTGTCGTCGCAAAGATCCAGCCACTGCTCCCACTTCTGATCATCCAGCAGCAAGGTCGCACGATAGATCGTATCGCGCACGACATCGGCGACGTCAGCGCCGTTACGCGTCATTTAGACATCCTCCCGGCTGCCGCGCGGTGACCGCGTCACTCCGCGGCGTCGGCAGCGGCGGGGGCCAAGTACGGCTGCGCCGGATCTCTCGGCAGCCGGTTCATCCACTTGCCCCATTCGCTGTAGTAGTGGCGCATCCCATTCTCGTCGTGAATGGTCTGGTTCTCGCGACGGCCGTGCAGGATGCGGCGCGGTTCCGAACCGGGCAGCATGGTTGCGCCCTGTCCGGTGACGCCGAGCAGATCCTCGTGCAGGTTGCGACCGAACGGGCCCCAGATCGAGTTGTGATGGTTGACGCGCGTCTGCCGTTCCTCCTCGGTGTCGCGTTTCAGGCCGAGGCCTCTGAACTCGATCATCACCTTGTCCGGCGCAAGCGGCGTGACGACGTCGCAACGCAGCGCCGAGCCGCGCAGGTTGAAGTTCATGCCGGGGAATAGATCGATCATGTACCACTGGTTCGGCGGCAGGTACGGGAACGAGAGCGCGGCGCGGCTCTCGAATCCCTCATATTTGTCGTAGTTCACCTCGAAGGTGCCGACCACGACGTGGCCGTGTTCGAACGACTCGTTCTTGCGTCCGAAGTAGGCGTCGTTGAAGCCCGTCACGCGGTTATGATAGTGCATGAAGTCGTGGTAGAATTCGCTGTTGGTGTCGTGCCAGAGCTTGTAGTTCGTCGGAATGATCGCCTTGTGATAGTGGAACACTTCGAGCGGCTCGGCCTCGAGTGATTTCCTCAGGCATTCAAACGGCTTGCCGCACCACTCCTCCAGGGGGATCGGATTGTCGTTGAGGCTCACCCACACGAACCCGCCGAACTTCACCTCGCAGCGCAACCGCCGCAGACCAACATTCTCCTTGCACAGCCGGTCCTGATAGCCCTCTTTCTCGCGGCTGATGTAGACGCAATTTCCCTTCAGATCGTACTGCCATGCATGGAACATGCAGGTCATGCGTTTCGGGTTCCCCGAAGGCTGGCCGTCGAGGAAGCTCCCGGAGGGGCGCCGCTCGATGATCATGCCGCGATGCGCGCACACGTTGAGAAACGCGCGCACTTCGTTGTCGGGACCGCGGCACACGATGATCGGCTCGCGGGCGATGCTGGTGGTGCGGAAGTCGTACAAGTTGGGCAGTTCCGACTCGTGGCAAACCGGGATCCACGTACGCCTGAAAATGTTCTTAAGCTCGTCCTCGAAAATCCGTGGGTCGGAATAGACGCGGCTGTCAACCCACTCACCAGGCTGGAGCGGCGGATCCGCCAGCCACTGCTTGTGGTTCTTTGCCGGCATTTCATTCCTCCAGTCTTGCACCCACATCGGGGTGCGGGGGTGCCAAGATCACGCGTAATTTAACAGAGGCATCATTTTATCCCAACAGATACATGGGATCGAAAGTTCCTATTTCGTAATTGAGAGCACGAATATTGCATCGCGCGCGAAGTCCCTTGCGGGCGCTCCGCTCTCAGGCGTACGCTCGACTTGCTGCGGCGTCGTGGCAGGAGGCGACTTTTCCTGTCGCGGAGCGACTGCTGCCTGGTCGCCGACCAGAGGCGCGTGTTTCGGGACTCATTGCGGTTTTTGACACGTCGATCAGCCCGGGGCAACCGGGCGATCTTGGTCCAGGGAGGGAAGGGATGTCGAAGCTCAGCAAGCGAATCGGAATTTGGTCGACGCTGGCGTGCGTAGCCCTGCTGGCGCCGAGCGCGGGATACGCGGCAGTCGAGTTCGGCAAGCAGGGCGAGCCGGTAAAGCTGGTCGTCGGCTATCAGCCCTATTACACCGAGTCCTGGTCCGGCGTCGTCATCAACGGCAAGCAGTTGTGGAAGAAATACCTGCCGCCGGGCTCGACCGTAGAGTTTCAGGTCGGACTGCAGGGCGCCATCATCGTTAACGCGATGACCGGCGAGAAGCAGCATATCGGCTACGTCGGCGACATGCCGGGGATCGTATCCACCTTCCGCAATCTGCCGGATCGTGGCGGCACGGATATCCGCATTGTGGCGACGCTCGGCACGTCGAAGCAGCAGTGCAACATTTTCCTCGTTCGCAACGATGCGCCGCAATTCAAGAGCGGCAAGGAGGCGGTGCAGTGGATGGCCGGCAAGGACACCTCCTCGCCGCACGGCTCGTGTACGGAT
>VAZL01000269.1:0-3154 GCA_005883445.1 Alphaproteobacteria bacterium
GGTATTGGGTCTGGAGCGTGTCGGGATTGACGACAACTTTTTTGCGCTTGGCGGGCATTCGCTGCTGGCGACGCGTCTGATCAGCCGCATCCGTTCGAGCCTTGATGTTGAGCTATCGATCCGCAGCCTGTTCGAGGCGCCGACGGTAGCTGGGCTGGTCGAACGTCTTGACGAAGGCTCTCCGACCCGGTCGGACCTTGAACCTCTACTGCCGATTAGATCCCATGGAATCATGCAGCCTCTGTTCTGCATCCACCATGCGGGAGGTTTCAGTTGGCCCTATTCAAGGCTCATCAGTCATCTTCCATCGGACTATCCGATCTACGGGTTACAGGCACGCAATCTCACTGAGCCGAAAATGCTGCCCAATACCATCGAGGAAGTGGCCGCAGATTATCTCAACCTTATCCGCGAGATTCAGCCTGCGGGGCCTTACAACCTGCTTGGCTGGTCCTTTGGCGGCTTAGTGGCTCATGCAATTGCCACTCACCTCCAGTCCGTAGGGCAGGAGGTCGCACTGCTTGCCCTTCTCGACAGCTATCCAAGCGATCGTGAGCACTCGCTACGCCGTCGCCATGAGGAGCGCGAAAGAGAGGTTCTTTTTGCCGGGGTCGCCGATCCGATACGGACGATGGTGGACACCTTGCGGCGCGACGGACATCTGCATTCCATACTTAAGGAACATCACTATGAGGCTATCATCAATGGCTACGAGAACAGCGTTCGTCTCATGAGGACGTTCTTGCCACAGGAGTTTCATGGCGATATTTTGCTTTTCGTGGCCACGCAAGGCGAAGCCAAGCCATCGCATGAAATCTGGACGCCATATGTCGGCGGCGAGATCAAGGTCCATCAAATCGACTGCACCCATGAGGCGATGATGGATCCTCTGCCGGCCGCGAGGATCGGTCGGATACTGGCAACTGAACTCGATAACCGACGAGCGACGACGAAACTCCGCGTCAAAGGAGGACAATATGACTAATCCATTTGAAGACGAAAATGGCATCTACCATGTTTTGATCAATGACGAAGGACAGTATTCCCTTTGGCCAAGCTTCATAGATGTCCCCGATGGCTGGACCATCGTTCGTAAATCGGATAGCCGCGCCGCTTGCCTCGAATTCATAAATCGAAATTGGACCGATATGCGGCCCAAAAGCCTCATCAAAAGTATGAACGAATCATCCGCAAGCCAACAACAAAAAGGAACTCGGTCCGAGTCATAATCATTCCGTGACGTTTCGACTTTATCTACCACCTCAAGGCATTTCGAAAATTTCCAGAAGGGGGCGTCAGCGTTCCAGGCCAAGCTATCGGCGCTGGGGCGCTGGCATATCAGGCCGAGAAAGGTCATCAGCTCTCTTTGATAGAAAGATCATGCAACGTCGCCCCGCTTTCGAAATGCTCGATGAAAATCTGACCAATGCTGCGGGTGCAGGCAATCGCCGTGAACGAGGAGACTACAAGTCCCATAAGGGCGCCAGACGGCACGACGAAAAAGAGCGTTGATGTTGTGACTGCCGCGAATCCGGTGGGCACGGTGCCTCCCACGAGTCCTACGATGATCGCGCGAGCTCGGTCACGCTCGAATGGCACACCGTAGAGATTACTCAGCATCTTCACCATGCGGATGATAATGGTCGTAATGCCAGCAACGCTGGCCACTGGGAGCGGGAGAAATCCGCCAACCGCCGAATAGGCGGCATGGCGCGCTACGATCGCACGCGCTTGTGCTTGTCGTTTCGCCAAATTGGTCTCAGTGGACGTTCGCGCTCCGCGGGTTGAAGTCGCCTTGACGGGCACTGCAGAGGCCTGCGTCTTCTCGATGACTTCGCCCATAGGCGCCGTAACAGCCTCTCCGTTTGTCGATTGATTCGGCGCCGTCGTGGCGGTGAGCGCGCCTCGCCATTCCCTTGAGCGATCAGCGGCCACGGCCTCACGCATCCCATCGATCGGGTGTATGATTGCGTTGGGAAGTTTTTTCTTGCTCACGCTCATGCAGCCCGTTTGATGGCGACAATGTTGTCGACCTCCGCCGCGATCGCCGCGATGTCGCGCGCAGCGGGTCCAGCACGGTCGATGAGACTCGGCGTCGCACCCCAGAGTGCAGCTTCCGCATAGACAACACGGTTCGTCATCTCGCTTTCGAGCAGCGGGAAGCCGGCCGCGGCGAGTTCGGAACGAATGTGCTTGGCAATGATCGACTCGCGCGTCGTTTGGGTAAGCAGGCAGCGGAAGATCGGTCGCCAGTCGCCCGCACCATTAATGAGTATGTTGAGTGTATCGAGCATGCGATCGACATCAAATGGTGAAGGCTTGACCGGGACCAGGACAAAATCGCTTGCAGCGAGACATGTCAGCGTCGTCTCCGAGCGAAAGCCCGGAGTATCAATGATCACGGGGCCACCCGCTACGGCGAGACGGCGGGCCGCTTCGCATGCGTGCTCGGTCGCATCCTCGACGACGGGCACCCCGCCGAGCCCCCGTTCGCGCGCGGCGAGGCGGGCGATCGAGCGCTGCGGATCGGCATCGATGATCGTCGGGTGGCGTCCATCAAGATGCCAATGAACTGCAAGGCAGCTTGCGAGCGTACTTTTGCCGCTGCCGCCCTTCATTGTTGCCACCGTGATGATCGTGCCCATCTCTCGTCCGGCTCCAGCCGCCAACGCAACGAATCATCCGAATCGATGTTATCGTTTTCTTAAAGAACTGCCTACCGTTGGCAGTATTCGGCCGAGAAGGAGGACGGGGCCCCATTCAATGCGCCTTCAGGGCGTGGTCGCCGTGCCGGCAAGCTTGCCGTAGGCTTCGAGTCTCGAACGCACGCGATCCCAGCTGGATTCGCTCGGAATACCAAACCGCAGCCATGTCGGTCGCTCGCGGAAGGCGCGCACAATTATTCCGGCGGTTCCAAGATGCTGAAAAATCTCATGGGCGCGGCGCGTGCGAACCAACCGGAACAACACTGTGCCGCCGAGAACCTCGACACTTGCCTCCGCCAATAGGCGGTCGAGCTTTCCCGCGGCGCTCGCCAGTCGGATACGAGTGGCGTTGATCCAAGCATGATCTGCAAGGGCCTGTTCGGCGACGGCGATAGCAGGACCGGATACCGCCCACGGGCCCAAGGTCGCGTTGAGCTTTGCTGTGAGAT
>VAZL01000269.1:3236-9278 GCA_005883445.1 Alphaproteobacteria bacterium
GCCTCGGCCGCTCAAATCGTCCGACAACGCCAGCAGCTTCTCTTTCGTGATGATGCGGCCATCCGGATTGTTCGGATTGACGACCACGGCGAGGTCAACTGCGCGCAGCTCATCGATGTCGCGGACATCGATGACGGCATGCCCGGCCAGGGCCGCGGCCCGCGCATGCTCGGAATAGGTCGGACCGAGAACGCCCGCGCGGCCGGGGGGCACGAGCGCCGCTAACAACGGCAACAGGATCTGGGTGCCCGGCGCGCACACGACGTGCGTGGCCGATGGAGCCCCATAGGTGCGCGCGGCGATCTCGCGGAGCCGAATCTGCGCCGCGGAATCGGGCAGTCGCGTGAACACGTTGGCGGCAAGGGGCGGCAGGGGGTAGGGATAGGGATTGATTCCCGTTGACAGGTCGATGAAAGGTTGCGGCGCATGGGGAAACAGCCGCCGCGCCGCTGCGAGGTCGCCGCCATGCTCGAGCGACCCGGCATCCGAATGGAAGATCATGGCTGTCACGCTCACGCTTCTCGCCCTGCTGATCGAGGCTATGGCCGGTTATCCGGATCGCCTGGTGCGATCAATTGGTCATCCCGTGATCTGGATGGGCGGCTTGATCGCGGTACTGGAGCGCCGATGGAACCGCGAAACCATGGCTCCCGCGCTGCGACGAAGGTTTGGAACTGTCGCAGTCGTTCTGCTCGTTGGCATTGTCGCCGTGGCGGCGTTCATCATCGAGCGCGGACTCCTGATTTTGCCGTTTGGGTTGATCGGTGTTGGGGTTATCGCCAGCACATTGATCGCCCAGCGAAGTCTGCACCAACACGTCGCGCGTGTTGCCGACGCGCTCGACAATGCCGGCCTCGCTAGCGGCCGCGAAGCGGTATCGCACATCGTCAGTCGTGACACCAACGCACTTGACGAAGCAGGTGTTGCCCGCGCGGCAATCGAAAGCCTGGCGGAGAATTTTTCCGACGGGGTGGTTGCGCCCGTCCTCTGGATGATCATCGCTGGGCTCCCCGGCGCAGCAATTTATAAGGCCGTCAACACGGCCGACAGCATGATCGGCCATCGTACCGCGCGTTTCCAGGCCTTCGGTTGGGCGGCTGCACGCTTCGATGACTTGCTCAACCTGCCGGCATCGCGGCTCTCGGCTCTGCTCATCATCGCGGCGGCTGCGGCAACGAAAGGGACTTCGGCATCGGCCGCCTGGCGCGCGGTGCGGCGCGATGCCCGTCACCACCGCTCGCCCAACGCGGGCTACCCGGAAGCGGCAATAGCAGGAGCGCTCGGTCTGGCGCTCGCAGGTCCGCGCAGTTATGCCGGCGTCCATGTCGACGATGCTTTCATGGGAAACGGACGGCATGCGGCAAAAACCAACGACATTCGAGCAGCGCTCAGACTTTACCGTCGTGCCGACGCGATCTTGATCGGACTTGTCGCCATGCTGGCCGCCGCGCTCATCGCGACAGACTGAGCAAGCGATCGAGGTCGATGTGCGCTGCAAGATGTGCCGCGAGCCGATCCAGGGTTTCATCAACCAACGCGTCGTACGCGATCGCTGTCTGACCTACACCAAAGCGTTGGAGCCACGCAGAGCGTTGGCGATCGTCGGCGAATAGGCCGTGGATGTAGGTGCCGCTGACGCGTCCATCGGCCGAAACTGCCCCCTCCGACGACCCATTGGAAAGCCGAGCAAAAGGCCGCGCGCGGTCCGGCCCTTCGGTCAGGCCCATGTGCATCTCGTATCCGGAGAACGGGATTCCGTCGCTGGTCGTGCCGCGGACCGGCTCGAGGCGCTTGTCTGCGGTCAAGATCGTCTCGACATCGAGCAGGCCGAGACCATCCGCGGCAGCAGCCGGTCCCTCGACTCCGTGCGGATCCCGTACGGTGCGTCCCAGCATCTGATATCCGCCGCATAGTCCTAAAACGCTGCCGCCGCGCCGCACGTGCGCGCCGATGTCGACGTGGAAGCCTGCCTGGTGCAGCATCGTCAAATCGGCAATCGTTGCCTTCGCGCCGAGCAAGATGACGAGGTCGGCGTCGCCGGGAAGGGCGTTGCCGGGCCGAACCCAGACGAGATCCACCGTCGGCTCGGCGTCCAACGGGTCGAGATCGTCAAAGTTGGCCACATGCGGCAGGATTGGGACGGCAATCTTGATCCTCGCCTTCGGCTTGGTAACTCGGGCGCCGTCGAGTGCGAGAGCGTCCTCCGCGGGCAACAGCCGAGCGTCGGGAAAGAACGGCACCAGCCCGAGCGGCTCCCATCCGGTAGCGCGAGCGATCGTCGCCAGGCCGTCGGCGAACAGCATCGGATCGCCGCGAAACTTGTTGACGAGAAAGCCGCGAATTTGCGCTGCGTCTCCTGCGTCGATCACGGTTTTGGTGCCGACCAGGCTCGCGATCACGCCGCCGCGGTCGATATCACCGATCAGCACGACCGGCACGTCGGCCGCGCGCGCAAATCCCATATTGGCGATGTCGTTCGCGCGCAGGTTTACTTCCGACGCGCTGCCGGCACCCTCGACGAGCACGATGTCTGCATCGCTCCTGAGGCGGGCGTAGCTGTCGAGCACGAAGCGTGCCAGATCGGGCTTCATGTGCTGATAGGCAGCAGCCTTGGCGGTCGCGTGAACGCGGCCCTGGACCACGACCTGGGCGCCGATCTCGCTTTGTGGTTTGAGCAGCACGGGATTCATGTGCACGCTGGTCGGCGTGCGTGCGGCTCGTGCCTGCAGCGCCTGCG
The DNA here is from genome assembly GCA_005883445.1 of Alphaproteobacteria bacterium. Taxonomy (GTDB): domain Bacteria; phylum Pseudomonadota; class Alphaproteobacteria; order Rhizobiales; family Xanthobacteraceae; genus VAZQ01. The sequence continues at coordinate 5,974 of VAZL01000269.1, forward strand.
CACGGCCGATCTCGCCGCCGTCAGCGGTGACCGCCGCGTTGTTGGACATGTTTTGCGGCTTGAACGGGCGAACCCGGAGCCCGCGGTTTGCCAGAGCCCGGGCGAGGCCCGCGACAATCAGCGATTTGCCGACATCGGAGCCCGTGCCCTGAAACATGAGTGCGCGGGCGGCCAAGGTTAAAACTCGATTCCAGGCTGGGCTTTCACTCCGGCAGCGAAATGGTGCTTCACCAGCGTCATCTCGGTGACGAGATCGGCTGCGGCGATCAGCTCCGGCTTGGCGTTGCGGCCGGTGACGGCAACGTGAAGGCCGGGCCTACGCGCCTTCAATGCGGTGACGACGGAGTGCAAGTCGAGATAGTCATAACGTAGCGCGATATTGAGTTCGTCGAGGATCACGAGCCTGAACGTCGGATCAGCCATGAGCTCGAGCGCCTTCGCCCAGGCACGCTCCGCTGCGGCGATGTCGCGCTTGAGGTCCTGCGTCTCCCAGGTGAAGCCCTCGCCCATGGTGTGCCAGGATACTTGCTCGGCGAACACGGCAAGCGCATCGCGCTCCGCCGAATGCCATGCGCCTTTGATGAACTGCACGACGCCGACCCGATGGCCGCGGCCGAGCATGCGTAGCGCGAGCCCGAACGCGGCCGTGGATTTCCCCTTGCCGGGGCCGGTATGGACGATGAGGAGACCTTTCTCGATGGTCTTGCCGGCGACCTCGGCATCCTGCACCGCTTTGCGCTTCGCCGTCTTGGTGCGATGGCGTTCGACCTCAGTCTCGTCGATCGGTTTCATCACGGGCTCCCCTTGATGGTGAGCGGCACTCCAGCGACGACGAGGACGACGCGATCTGCGCGTGCGGCAATCCGTTGGTTGAGCTGGCCTTGCAGGTCGCGGAATCGACGGCCGAGAGCATTATCGGGCACGATGCCGAAGCCGACTTCGTTGGCGACCAGCACGAGCGGCGCCGCGGCTTTTGTCAATACAGCTTCAAGGCGCTCAATCTCCGCCTCGACATTCGCACCCGCAAGCAATGCATTTGAGAGCCACAGCGTCAAGCAATCGACGAGCAAAGGTGTCGTTCCATGGGCGGCAAGCGCGCCGACGACGTCGCGTGGCGTTTCGAGCGTTCTCCACCCGGCTCCACGTCGCGCTTGGTGAGCGGCAATGCGTTCCGCCATCTCGGTGTCGCATGCTTCGGCCGTTGCCACATAAATCCACGGCGCGGGCAATGCCGTAATCAAGCTCTCGGCGTAGCGGCTCTTGCCCGAGCGCGCACCGCCGAGGACGAGCGTAAGCCGGGCGCTGCCGGGCGCAGCGGACGTCGCCAAGACTTCTACGCGCCGGGAATGAGTTGCCCGATCAGGACTGTCAACCCGACCCCGATGATCGCCGCTCCCGCAAGCCGCGGTGCAAGTTCGGAGACGCCACCGCTGCGTCGCGCGAACAGCGCAGCTGCGACCGTGAGCGCGCCCTGGATCAGGATGAGGCCCAGAAGGTAAGCATGGAGCGGAGACGTCTCGGCGCCGAAAATCGATTCGCCGAAGGCATAGCCGTGGAAGATGCCTGCAACGGCAAAAAGCCCCGCCCACATCCAGACCGATAGAGCGCGACCACGCGCGAGCAGAAAGCCGGCCAGCAGCACCGAGGCCGCAACGACAATCTCGGCCCCCGGAAGGTTGATGCCGTCGACATGCAGCATGACACCGACCGCTGAGGCAACAACGAACAGCGCCGGTAGCGCCAGATTGAGGCCGCCGACGCCGACCGCGATACCGATCGCCAACAAAAAGGCCAGGTGATCCGGGCCGATGACCGGATGGCCGATGCCGGACAAGAGACCTTCAACGAATGTCGAAGGAGTCTTGCCGCCCATCACGTGATGGGCGAATGCCGACGTTGTGAAGAGAGATAGAGCCGCGACGAGCGCCGTGCGGCAAAGCAGACGTAAAGTCATGTGACATCCCCCATCCGCCTTCCACCCGAAGGCGTGGTTACGGTTGGCATCGTCGACAGGTCTCCTGGCTCGCGGGTCGCTGCTTTCCTCCGCCTTCCCGGAGCATCCCGTAGGCTCCAGTGGCTGACCGAGTGAAGCTCGCCGCTCACAGTTGCGGGGGCAGCCGCGGCTTCGGACAAAGCCCTCACCGCGTTCCCTTTTTCGTCCCACCGAGGTGGGCATCGACGACCGCACGACTATAGCCGCCGGGGAATCGACCGCAAGCGGAACGGCGCAGCGGCATTGACAAAGCGCGGATGGCGACCGTTAAGTGGCGGCGATCGACGGTCTCTCACGCGAGAGCGAACAGGGAATGCGGTGCGGAGCGAAAGTTCCAAGGCCGCAGCTGCCCCCGCAACTGTAAGCGGCGAGCCCGTGCCACATTGCCACTGGGACAACCCGGGAAGGCGGTGACGGGCGGCGACCCGCGAGCCAGGAGACCTGCCGTTGATTCGGTCGTGGTCCGGGCGGGGTGCCTCGGGGCCGGTCGAACCGCATCAGCACCCGCGTCGGGGCGATCGCCCCTGCGGAGCGGCACGGGTGAGTTCTGTCCGAGACCAAGGCGTGACCGATAGCGCAGTATCCACTGACGCTGCGATCGTCTACGTGTGCATCACCTGCCGACATCCCGGCGAACCGGAGAGCGAACCGCGCCCCGGTGCAATCTTGGCCGCGGCGACGGCGAAAGCTGCCGAAGGCAGCGGGGTCGTGATCAAACCAGTCCGCTGCTTGGCGAATTGCACGCGCGGCTTGAGCGCGGTCGTGCGCTGCAATGGCTGCTGGACCTACGTGTTCGGCGGCCTCGATGTCGCCTGCGGGCCGGCACTCGTCGACGGCGCACGCCTGCTGGCGTGCGCGGCTGACGGCATCATGCCATGGCGGGGAAGGCCGCAGCCGCTCAAGCGCGGGCTCATCGCCCGCGTGCCGCCTGTCAACTTCGAGGAACTCGAATGAGCACTTCGTCCGCGCGCGTGCCGTGCACCATCGTGACCGGTTTCCTCGGGGCCGGGAAGACGACGCTGATCCGGCACGTCCTGGCCCATGCGAACGGGCGGCGATTGGCCGTGATCGTCAACGAGTTCGGCGACGTCGGCATCGACGGCGAAATTCTCAAGGGTTGCGGCGATGAGGCGTGTCCGCAAGAGAACATCCTCGAACTGGCCAACGGCTGCCTCTGCTGCACGGTTGCGGACGACTTCGTGCCTGCGTTGGACACGATCCTGGCGCGAAAACCCGTGGTCGAGCATATCGTGATCGAGACGTCCGGCCTGGCGTTGCCGAAGCCGCTGGTCCAGGCGTTTCACTGGCCGGC
>VAZL01000941.1:0-1363 GCA_005883445.1 Alphaproteobacteria bacterium
GGGTTTGCCATGGGCCAGGCCATTCCGGTGCGGACGGACTATACCGCCGGCGAGGTTCGCCGTTTTGCCCAGCGAGCGAAAGATGCTGCACAGGCGCGACGGCTGTTAGCGATTGCGGCCGTGCTCGACGGGGCCTCGCGGGAAGAGGCGGCTACGATCGGTGGCATGGATCGTCAGACGCTACGGGACTGGGTGATCCGGTTCAACGAGCAGGGACCGGACGGTCTCATCAATATCCCTTCTCCGGGAGTGCCGCCCAAGCTCAACTCCAGGCACAAGGCCTTTCTCACCCGAATCGTAGAGGAGGGTCCGATCCCTGCGATCCATGGCGTGGTGCGCTGGCGGGCGTGCGATCTCATCATGCGGCTGTATGAGGAGTTCGGACTCTCGGTGTCGGACGATACGATCTATCGCGCCCTCAAGAAGTTGGGCTTCTCGCATATGAGCGCCCGGCCTAAGGCCTACAAGCAGAATGCTGAGGCCATGGACGCGTTCAAAAAAACTTCGCCGAGCGTGTGGAGGAAATCCGCGCGAAGCTTGCACCCGGCACATCGGTAGAGGTCTGGTTTCAAGACGAGATGCGGGTGGGCCAAAAGAACAAGCTCACCTATCGCTGGGCCAGGAAAGGTTCACGCCCCCGTGCCGCCCACGATCAACGGACCCAATCGACTTATCTGTTTGGTGCGGTCTGTCCCGACCGTGGAGCCGGCGCCGCCCTCGTGCTGCCGGCTTGCAACTGCGAAGCCATGCAGCTCCATCTCGACGAGATCGCAACCAAAGTCGCCCTCGGAGCGCACGCCATTATCCTCCTTGATCAGGCCGGATGGCATGGCGCCAAAGCCCTGGTGGTTCCGAACAACATCTCACTCGTGCCGCTGCCGCCGCGCGCACCCGAACTCAACGGCCAGGAAAACATCTGGCAGTTCATGCGTCAGAATTGGTTGTCAAACCGGATTTTCAAATCCTTCGACGATATCGTCAACCACTGCTGCTACGCTTGGAACACACTCATCGACCAACCCTGGAAGATTATGTCCATCGCGCGACGCGACTGGGCAGCAGTCGGTCACTCAATCTGAGGATTGGTATTAGCCTATTTGAGACGCACCGGATATTTTGCTCACTTGCAGCGGATCATCCAGCGCCCCGCCGCCGGGTGATGCCGCGACGGGCCGGAGCTTGTCACGACGCAACGGGCGTGGAGCGTCATGACAAAGACAAATCCTAGCAAAAAAAACAGGCCTTGACGCTAAAGTTGCAATAACAGTTGCCCAGATTTATTTATTCCGCATGTTGCAGCGTACCCTCCCGGCCGGGTTCATCGCGCCGTGCCTCCCACCAAAACCGATAAACTGTTTTCCGG
>VAZL01000941.1:1571-2193 GCA_005883445.1 Alphaproteobacteria bacterium
ATAGTCGCACACGATCAGATCAGGCCCCCGACCCGCTTCGGTTTGAGCGAGGCATACTAAGGCCTCGTTGCAGGATTCAGCGGTGACGACACAGCAGCCCCAGGAGCGCAGCAGCCCGCCAGTTGCCTCAAGGACTAGGGGATCGTCGTCGATCACGACAACAAGCTTGGCGACGGGTGCAGCGCGGGTCGCTTTCATGACGAGAGCCTGATGAAGAAAACTCCGGCATCACATTGACGTGCTCGAGCCGGAAATAAAGTAACCAAATGTATCGTGCGGCAGGTGCTTTCGGACCACTCTGAACGATATATGCGCTGGTACTTACGGCGGATTGTCCCAGGACCTGAGTTCCATTGTATTCATTGATTAGGGCAGAAAGGGCTGTGCGCAAAGTTTGCGGCGCGAATCTTGAATCCGCTTAAACTCGACCGTACTCTGTGCCTTCAGAAAACTGGGTGCAAGCCATGAACAGCAAATCTGTACAAGAGCGCACACGTGCAAGTGTGCGTTGATGTACAAAGCGTTCGAAGCCGGAACATCGAAGCGGACTCGGTGTGCTGACGGGGGCGTGCTGAATATGCATGTGGCAATATTTGTAACGGTTGTCGCAATTGTGGTTGGT
>VAZL01000270.1:0-5872 GCA_005883445.1 Alphaproteobacteria bacterium
TCGCGGGCATGAGTTTTCTCGAGCTTGTTCAGCCGGTTCGGCGACGGCAGCGGCGGCTGCGGCATGGGTCGACTCCTTCCCTCGACGTTCTCGTCACGCGTCGGCATTGGCCGGCGCGCTGGCGGGCGCGGGACCGCGTTCGAGCTTGGCGAGGCGCTCCTCGAACTGCTGCGTCGCCAGCGCCCGCACGTAGATGTCGACCGCCTTGGCGATGTCGGCGGCCTCCGACGGCGCGAGCTCGCCGGCCGCGACCGCGGCCACGATGGTCGACGCGGCGGTGACGGTGTCGGCCGCGGTGTCGAGCCGCGGCAATTCGAGGGCGATCGGCTCGTGCTTTCGCGCCGGCACCAGCCGATCGAAGCAGATGCGGATGGCCGTGAGATCGCCGCCTGTGGCGAGATCGATCGCCTTGCGCGCGATCGCCTCGGCGTTGGCCTCCAACAAGCTTTGCATGAGGACCGTCGTCCGGTTGAGCGACCCGCGCGGCCGGCCGGCCGGATTTCCGCTTTCGCCCTTGTGAAACGTCATGGTTTCTCTCCTTGTCTGCAGCGAAGAAATACGCCGCGCGCGGGCGCTCCGCGTCCGCGCAACAAAAAACCCGGCGCGGTGTCCCGCCCGGGCGTTCCGGCGTAGTTCTGGTGAATACGCTTTTCTGGAAGATTCTCGTTACGCGAGTCAAGAGGAAAATTGTGTCTGCTTGCTTGGTATGTCTCAAGACGCTCTTTTCCGCTCGTCCCCGCGAGGGCACCCCGCGACGGTCACGTCGCGGGGACCCCGTTGCGGGGACCCAGCGCTCGGCCCTGGATTCCCACCATAAGCGCGTTTACGCGCGTCCATAGCCCGTCGAAGACGGGCGTGAACGCCCTTAACGACGCGCTATGCGCGGGAATGAACGGAGGTTGTTCTGCGCGGTCGAGTACGGTGCCACCGGCCCTTGTGCGCAAATCTGCATTGGTGTGGCTGATCGGCTACAGCGGCCGACCCTCACGCGTTGCATACTGCCCGCTCTCATCGCGGGGGCGAGATGATGCGGAAATTCCTGTTCGCAACGGCCGCGCTGATCGCACTGGCGGGTCCGGCGACCGCGGCCGACATGCGCCTTCCCGTCTATAAGGCGCCGCCGATCGTTCCGGTTTGGAGCTGGAGCGGCTGCTACGTCGGCGGCCATGCCGGCGGTCTGTGGGCGAAGTCGAAGGACTGGATCGTGCGCACGCCCGGCGGCGCTTTTTACGGCCAGTCGCTCGGCGAACACGCCTTGGACAGCTGGCTTGGCGGCGCGCAGGCCGGTTGCGACTATCAATTCGCCGGCGGCTTCGTGATCGGCATCCAGGGCGACTATGCCTGGGCCAATGCCGAAGGCAGCCATGACAGTGCGCGCGAGATCGGCGTCGCCTACCACAGCAAGGTCAAGTCGCTGGCGAGCGTGACCGGCCGCGTCGGCTACGCCTGGGATCGCTTGCTCGGCTACGTCAGGGGCGGTGCGGCGTGGGAGCGCGACGAATATTGGGCAACGACGATCCTGCTTGGGACCGCGTATACGGCGCGCGAGACGCGCCCGGGCTGGACCATCGGTATCGGCGGCGAGTATGCCTTCACAAATGTCCTCTCCGGCTTCGTCGAATACAATTATTACGATTTCGGTACCCGGCAGATCGCTTTCACGCCGCAAGTCGTCGGCTTGGGCCCGGCATTCGTCGATATCAACGAGACCAAGAGCGTCGTGCGCGCCGGCCTCAATCTCCGTTTCGGTTACGCGGCGCCTGGCGCCAACCGCTGAACGCGTGAGGCCCCCATTGAGCAAATGTCGTATGATAGGAGCTTGCGTGGCGAGGCTGTCGCGCGCGCCGTTAACCCCAAGCGGGACCAAGGGATCATGAGCGACGACATTTTCATCGATACGATTCTCGAGGCGCAAGCGATCGTCGCGCGCCACATCGCCGGCGAACATGCTTCGGCCGAGGAAACGATCGCCAAGCTGATGCAATTGCTCGATAGCACCGAATTGGTGAAGGCGCTGGCGAAACGGGGATTTTCGAGCAAAGCGTTCGAATGAGACGGACGTCGATCGGAAAAGCCGACACCCAGTTTAAGTGAAGGCCTCATGCTGAGGAGCCCGCGTAGCGGGCGTCTCGAAGCGTGAGGCCGTCCTTCGAGACGCGTCGCTTTGCGCGACGCTCCTCAGGACGAGGGGTGAGGATGAGCATCAGCGTTGCGCGCATCGTCCGGCCGACGCGCAGCGGGGGCTTGCGAGAGCACGCGCGATACCTCATTTGAATGGAGTGCCGAATGTTGTATTGGGAACGGCACGCATGACCCGCATTCTCGAGCTTGTTCTCAACGGACGCCGCCGAGTCGATGCGGTGCCGGATAACTTGCTGCTGCTGGACTATTTGCGGGAAGTCGTCGGTCTCACTGGAACAAAAACTGGTTGCGACGGCGGCGAGTGCGGCGCCTGCACCGTGCTCGTCGACGACCAGCCGAGATTGTCGTGCCTCACGCTCGCGGCGACCGTGAACGGTCAGCGCGTCGACACCGTCGAATCGCTCGGCCACGACGGCCGGCTTTCGGCGGTGCAGCGCGGGTTCCACGAGAAGCTCGGCGCCCAGTGCGGCTACTGCACGCCCGGATTCATCATGGCGTCGGCGGGCTTGCTGCGGCGCAATCCGCATCCGAGCGAGGACGACATCCGCGCGGCGCTCGGCAGCAACATCTGCCGCTGCACCGGCTACGTCAAAATCATCGAGGCGGTGAAATACGCCGCCGAGCTGCACGCCGGCGGAGTTTCGCCGTGAACGAGGTCGTGGCGGCGCACAATATCGGCGGCTACGTGCCGATGGTCGACGGCCCGGACAAGGTGTCGGGGCGGGCGAAATACACCGCCGATCTGGTCGCGCCGGGCCTGCTGGCGGGACGCATCTTCCGCAGCCCTTATTCGCACGCCGAGATTGTCGACGTCGACGTCACCGCGGCGTTGCGGCTGCCGGGCGTGAAGGCCATCGTCACCGGCGCCGATTGCGACAAAACCTTCGGCGTCTTGCCGATCGCGCGCAGCGAGCACCCGCTGGCGCGCGATAAGGTGCGCTATCGCGGCGAGCCGGTCGCGGCGGTCGCCGCCGTCGACGACGCCACCGCCAAGCGCGCGCTCGGCCTTATCAAGCTCACGGTGCGCGAGTTGCCCGCGCACTACACCTCGCAGTCGGCGATGGCGGAGGGCGCCAGCAACATCCACGCGCAGCGGCCGAACAACATCGAGCGCGACGTGCTGTTCGAGCTCGGCAGCGTGGAGCAGGGCTTCCGGCAGGCCGACCTCGTGCGCGAGGGCACCTACGATTGCGCCGAGGTCTGCCAGAACCAGATGGAGATGCATGCCGCGCTCGCGTGCTACGACGCCGAGCGCGAGCGCATGACCGTCTACGCCAGCACGCAGGTGCCCTATTACGTGCATCTGATGCTGGCGCAGATCCTCGACATGGACATGTCGCGCATCCGCGTGATCAAGCCGCACGTGGGCGGCGGCTTCGGCTGCCGCACGGAAGCGCTCAACGTCGAGCTGATCACCGCGCTGCTCGCGCGCAGGGCCGGCGGCAGCGTGCGCATGATGATCAACCGCGAGGAGACCTTCATCACCCATCGCGGCCGGCCGCAGACCGACATCCGCCTCAAGCTCGGCATGCGCAAGGACGGCAAGATCACCGCCGTCGAGTGCGAATGCTACCAGCGCGGCGGCGCGCATTCCGGCTACGGCATCGTGACGATTCTCTATTCCGGCTCGATGCTCTACGCCATCTACGATCTGCACAACGTCAAATATATCGGCAAGCGCGTGCTCACCAACACGCCGCCGTGCGGCGCGTTCCGCGGCCACGGCACCGTCGACATCCGCTTCGCCTTCGAAAGCCTGCTCGACGAGATGGCGGGCGAACTTTCACTCGATCCGCTGGCGGTGCGGCGCGCGAACTATTTGACCGCGCCGACGTTCACCGACAACGACCTGATGGTGAACAGCTACGGCCTGCCGCAATGCGTCGACTGGGTCGAGCAGGCGAGCGGCTGGCGGGCGCGCCGGGGCACGCCGCCGAAGGGCGAGGGCAGCATACGCGAGGGCAGCATACGCAAAGGTTTGGGGTTTGCCTGCTCGCATTACATCAGCGGCGCGTCCAAGCCCGTGAACTGGACCGGCGAGCCGCACGCCACCGTCAAGATCAAGCTCGATTTCGACGGTTCCATCGTCGTGCTCTCGGGCGCCGCCGACATCGGGCAAGGATCGTCGACCATCCTGGTGCAGACCGTGGCCGAGGTGCTCGGCCTCGACCTTTCGCGCGTCCGCGTCGTCACCGGCGACAGCGAGGTGGTGCCCAAGGACAACGGCTCCTATTCCTCGCGCGTGACCTTCATGGTCGGCAACGCCGCCATCGACGCGGCGCAGAATCTCAAGCGCGTGCTGGTGGCCGCGGCCGCGCGCAAGCTCGAGGCCAAGCCCGAGGAGATCGAATGCCTGGGCGAGCTTTATCGCGCCGGCGCGCAGGACAAGGGCCTGACCTTCAACGAGGTGGTGACCGAGGCGCTCAAGGACACCGGCACCATCACGGTGACCGGCAACTACTCGACGCTGCCGCAATCGCACGGCGGCAAGAAATATCGCGGCGCCGCCATCGGCGGCACCATGGGCTACAGCTATTCCGCGCAGGTGGTGGAAGTGAGCGTCGACGAGGACACCGGCGTGGTCAACGTCGACAAGGTGTGGGTGGCGCACGACTGCGGCAAGGCGCTCAACCGCCTCACCGTCGAGGGCCAGGTGCAGGGCTCGGTGTGGATGGGCATGGGCCAGGCCATGAGCGAGGAGACCGCCTATCACGACGGCCTGCTCATCACCGGCAACATGCTCGACTACCGCGTGCCCACCATCCAGGATTCGCCGCCGATCGAGGTCGGCATCGTCGAAAGCAACGATCCGCACGGCCCGTTCGGCGCCAAGGAGGCGGGCGAGGGCTCGCTCGCGGCGTTCCTGCCGGCGCTGACCAATGCCATCGCCGACGCCATCGGGGTGCGCTTCAACGAATTGCCGGTCACGCCCGACCGCGTGTTCGCGGCGCTGGAGAAGCGCCGGCGCGCGGGCAACGGGCACGCGGGCAAAGCCGGCCGCGCGCCGTCATGAGCGTTGCGATGATCGCTCGGCGTTTCCGGCGGTGTTCCTGGCGCAAGCGCAGAGGTATTAGTTTGAGTGGTGTGTCCCGGGCGCAGCGCAGCACGAAGTGGTGCGCTGCAGACCCGGGATCGTTACGGTCCGTGACGGTCCCGGATCAGCGGTGCACCGCCATAAGCACGCGCGTCTTCGACGCGCTATGGCGCTGCACCGCATCCGGGACACGAACGGAATCCGTCTGATGGACGCGCTGCCGGAATTTGCGCTCGTGCGCGCGGCGACGCTCGACGACGTGATCCGCGCGCGCGCCAACCATCCCGCAAGCTCGCTGCTCGGCGGCGGCACCGACCTCGTGGTCAATATCCGCCGCGGCATCGTCGCCCCGCCGGTGCTCATCGACGTCAACCACGTCGAAGAGCTGCGCGCGATCCGCGCCGACGCGCGTTCGCTCGAGATCGGCGCCGCGGTCAAGCTCGCCGAACTCGCCGCGCATCCCGACGTGACGCGGCACTATCCGGTGGTGGCGCAGGCCGCCGCCTTCGTCGCCGGCCCCACCCATCGCAACATGGGAACGGTCGGCGGCAATCTGTGCCTCGATACGCGCTGCCTGTTCTATAACCAGAGCGAGTGGTGGCGCGCCGCCAACCACCATTGCCTCAAGACCACGGGCGACGTCTGTCACGTGGCGCCGAAAAGCCGCGGCGTCTGCTTCGCCACCTTCAGCGGCGA
>VAZL01000270.1:5929-10411 GCA_005883445.1 Alphaproteobacteria bacterium
AGCGAGGGCGACGGCAAGTACTATCTGTCGCTGCGTCCGGGCGAGTTCGTCAGCGCGGTGCGCGCGAGGAGCACGCCCGGCCTGCGCTCGGCCTACGACAAGATCCGCATCCGCCGCTCGATCGAATACCCGGTGACCGGGGTGGCGGTGGCGCTGCGGCGCGAGCGCGAGGCGCTTGCCGATCTGCGCGTGGCGTTCACCGGCACCAATCCGCGCCCGGTGCTGCTCAAGGGCACGGCGGAGCTCTGCGGCGGCGCGCTCGACGCGCGCGTGTTCAAGGGGCTCGACGAGCTGGTGCGCGACCAGATCATGTCGATGAAGACGACGTTCACCCCCGGCCACTACCGCCGGCGCGTCGCCGGCGTGCTGGCGCGGCGGCTGGTAGCGACGCTGTTCGGGGAGTGACCGGACGGAGCTCGGCGAGCGCGGAATTTCTCTCCGCCACGCCCGAAAATTTAGCCTTGGCGGGGCTTTCTTTGCGCGATGAACTTGCGCCTAGCCTTCGTCTTGTCCGTCGTCGCCTCGATCGTGATTGCCGCTCCAATGCGACACCAAGGCTTGTGCGGCGCTCTTGCCGATGTGCCATCATTTTAATGACGTGAGCTGCAACGGAGAAAGCAAAATCGAGGTGCGAGCCAGAGTACCCGGAGTCGTGGAGCAACAGACGCGACCGCTGAGCAAGCGAAAAGGTCGGCAAAGGGTACCAGGAGCCGCCAATTGTGAATCAGAACGGCCACGGCAACGGATGGGTAACGAAAGTTCGACGGTCACTCGGCGTGCCGTCGACCGCGATTGGCATCGACCTGCTGAACGGGACCAGGGCGGGGATTTTTCTCGCTGCTTACGTCATCCTCGAGTGGATCAGCTTCATTCACGAATATAAAGGCCTGCCGATCACGCCCTGGAATCCCGGGCTGGGTGTCGTATTCGCCCTGATGGTATTCGCCGGCAGCCGCTATGGCATCGTGCTGTTCGCTGGAGTCGTCCTCGCCGAAATTCTAGTGCTTAAGAGTAAACTGGAATGGCCGATCATCTTGAGTATTGCCGCGATCATTGCAGCGGGCTATGGCGTGGTCGCGTTGGTCCTCAGAAAGCATTTTCGAATCGACATAGGCCTTAATCATTTGTCGGACGTCTTCATTCTACTCTTTGCGGGCATCTCCGGCGCAATTCTCGTTGCACTCATGCTTTCGATACTCTTGCTGACGGATGCAGAGATCGATTTCGGTGATGTCATCGTCACGTTCGCGCCACTGCTCATCGGGGACGCTATCGGAATTGCCGTAATGACACCGCTGACACTGCGTCTCATCTTGAATCCCCGTAGATCGCCGATTCGATTTTCGCGCACGCTCGTGCTCGAGATTTTATTTTACGTTTTGCTCGTAACCGTTACGCTCTGGATTATCATCGGGACCCAGAGCGCAAACGGCTTCAAGTTCTTCTACTTGCTTTTTGTGCCAGTCGTCGTCGCTGCTGTGCGCCACGGGCTCGATGGAGCATGCGTGAGTCTAGGCCTTTCCCAGATCGCCCTCGTCGGGATAGCGCACATTCACAGTTACGATGCCCAGGCGTTCACGGAATTCCAAACGCTGATGCTTATCCTGACCGCAACCGGCCTGATCGTCGGGGTTGTCGTCAGCGAGCGGGTGAATTCTGATCGCCGTGTGCGTGAAGCCGAAACGCGCCTCAAGCAGCGAGAATCAGAAGCGGCGCAGGCATCAAGCTTCAATCTCGTGAGTGGGATGGCGTCGGCCCTGATCCACGAGATCAACCAACCGATGACGGCTGCTCGCGCTCTCGCACGATCCGCGCAGCACCTTCTGCGCGCGCCGGGCGGCGATCTAGGCAGGGCCGACAGCAATTTGACGACCATGATTGCACAAATTGATCATGCCAGCGGGGTGGTGCGCCGTATGCGGGATTTTCTCCGCCGTGGCAGGCCGCGGCGAACCAAGTGCGCATTGAACTTGATGCTTCCAAAGATCTGCCTGCCATTCACGGCGATCGCACGCAATTGGAACAGGTGGTGCTCAATCTTGTTCGAAATGCAATCGAGTCGATCGCAGGAGCACGTAAAGCTGACGGACGCATCGGAATCGCCGCATATCGACTCGACGCGCCCCCGCACGTCGAGATCGGCGTATCGGACAACGGTCCCGGGGTCGACTGCGAATTGGCGGACCGGCTATTCGAGCCTCTCGCAACATCGAAAGAGGCTGGTCTCGGCCTTGGCCTGCCAATTTGCCTGTCGATTGTCGAATCGCATGGCGGGCGCCTCTGGCTCCATTCCCGGGAGGCGGGCGCAACCGAGTTCCGATTTTCGCTGCCGCTCGCTCAATCGCAAGTGACGTGACGATGCCTAGCCCGACGATCTTTGTCATCGACGATCAAGATTCGGTCCGCCACGCGCTTGGCGAGATGCTCAGTGTGTTCGGATTCACCGTCGAGACCTACGGTTCCGCTGACGCCTTTCTTCAAGCGATTGATCAGCTGCCTTCGGGTTGCGTCGTAGCCGATGTCCGCATGCCCGGGACAGACGGCATCGAACTCGTCCGCGAACTCGGTCGCCGAAAGATCGCGCTTCCGGTCGTCCTCATTTCCGGTCACGCCGATGTGCCGATGGCGGTGGCCGGGATCAAGTCTGGAGCGGAAGACTTTATCGAAAAACCGGTGGACGATGCCCAACTCGTCGCAGCGATCAACCGGGCATTTGCGCGGACGTTCGAGCGGCAACACTTGCAGAAGTCGCAAGCGGCCGTCGGCAGGAATTTTGCGCGACTGACACCTCGACAAGTCGAAATCTTCGACCTGGTCGCGGAAGGCTTCACTAGTCACGCCATCGCCGCCAAGCTGAATATCAGTGTGCGGACGGTCGAAAGCTATCGCGCCGAAATCATGGAGAAAATGCAGGCCGAAAGCGTCGCGGTGCTTGTGCGGCAAGCCATCTGTCTCGGACGCATCAACCCGTAGAACTACCACCCGATCGTTGCGGATACTCCTTCCCGTCGGGACTTCCTAGCCTGGGGTGAGGACGCAATCCGCCCCCGCGCCGAGTCGTGCCGTAACGGCGCAACCTCGGCGCGGATATATCGACATGGTGCGTCCCGCCATAGTCCACGGGCATTCGTGCGTTCCCGATGGAGGTCCAATGACTCTCTGGAAATCCGAGCACGGCTCTACATACGGACCTGCCCTTCATAAGCTGGAACCACACCTAAATCCTTCTTTTGTGGTTATAGCTGCGGCGGCATCGAGTGTTTTGCTGGTTTGGTTGGTTCCGTCTCCGCTGGCCCTGCCTGCCCTCGGTCTCGTGTCATTCACGGCCGCGGTAGTCGTCGCCTCATTCGCGTCTTACTCCGGAGCCGATCGCCATGCGGACGGTATAACGCTGTGGGACATAGCTGGCGCATTCGCGTTGATTTGGGTTGCCGCTGGGATGCTCAGTGAGCCGGAGCACATCGCGCAGCTGCTCGGCCACGTGATGATGGCTCAATAGAACTACCCATCATTAGGCAGCGCGATGTGCGCTGACAGGCGAGTCCTCGAGCCAGCCCGGTGCCGCGTCAAGATCGCGAGCCAGGCGTATGGCGGGCGGCTTAAAGCCGACACGCGGGCCATTCTCGCAGTTCGCGGAAGGAGGGAGCCCGCCGCATGACTGGATTACTGACAAGCGAGGCCATTGCAGCGTTCTTTCAGGTCATCATCATCGATCTGGTTCTGGCAGGCGATAACGCCATCGTCATTGGCTTGGCTGCGGCTGGTTTGCCGCAGGAGCAGCGCACAAAGGCGATCCTCATCGGCATTGCCGCCGCGACGGTCCTTCGCATTGTATTTGCCGGGATAACCACACAGCTTCTCAGGCTCGTTGGGCTTGTGTTCGCCGGGGGCCTTCTCCTCCTCTGGGTATGCTGGAAGATGTGGCGAGAGCTACGCGCGTCGGTCGAGCAAGAGCAGGAGGCCGCCGAGGCACTGACAGGTTATGATATCAATGCCAACGGAACGATCGCCGCACATATTCCCCGCAAAACTTTCGTCCAAGCTGCCGGGCAGATCATCGTCGCTGACGTGTCGATGTCGCTCGACAATGTCCTTGCTGTCGCAGGTGCCGCGCGGGAGCATCCGGTCGTTCTGATATTCGGTCTTGCATTGTCGATTGCGCTGATGGGCGTCGCGGCGAACTTCATTGCCCGCGTGCTGCAGAATCATCGCTGGATCGCTTATGTCGGCTTGGCTGTGATTCTCTACGTCGCACTCGAGATGATCTATCGGGGAGCGCATGAATTGCGGCCTGTCGTCAAAATGATCGCGGGTCTGCAATAGCTCGTTGCAGCATGTCCTTGCGCACGTGTAACGCATCCAGCCGTTAGGCGCGCGAAACATTTCAGAATGCGAGCACGACAGCCCCGCTTGTCCTTCTCGAACACGTCATCGTCGATCAAGACCAGCGCAGCGCCGTGTTCATGGAGTAGAGGACTGCCG
>VAZL01000271.1:0-1141 GCA_005883445.1 Alphaproteobacteria bacterium
GCATGACCTGCGCGTTGGTCACGCTCTTGGTGCCATCGGTGAAGGCAACGGCGCCCGCCGCCTTGAGCAGGCCGATCTCGGCCATTTCCTCCCCGCGCAGGCCCTTGGTCAGCGCCGCCATCGGCTGCACGTGCACGATCGAGGTGTCGCGCGCCCGCCGCAGCACGAAATCGACGATCGCGGGATCGTCGATCGCGGGCGAGGTGTCGGGCTGTGATACGATGGTGGTGACGCCGCCGGCGGCGGCGGCCTGGCTCGCCGAGGCGATGGTCTCGCGGTATTCCGCGCCGGGCTCGCCGATGAAGGCGCGCATGTCGACGAGGCCGGGCGCGACCAGCTTGCCCTTGCAGTCGATGACCTCGGTCGCCTCCGGCACGCCGGCGGCGCCGATGCCGCGCTTGGCCTCGCGGATCACGCCGTCGGCGATTAAAAGGTCGCCGTCGATATCGAGATCGCGCGAGGGATCGAGGATGCGCGCGTTGGCGAGCAGGATCGGGCGGCGCTCGGTGAGCATCATCATGGCGCGCCCTCACGCCCGATCATGACGACCTCAGGCATTCGGCAGGTTCCGCGACAGCGCCTCGAGCACGGCCATGCGCACGGCGACCCCCATCTCCACCTGTTCGCGAATGAGCGACTGGGCGCCGTCGGCGACCGCGCTGTCGATCTCGACGCCGCGGTTCATCGGCCCCGGATGCATGACCAGCGCGTCCGGCTTGGCATAGGCGAGCTTCTTCTGATCGAGCCCGAAATAATGGAAGTATTCCTGCGTCGAGGGCACGAACGAGCCGTTCATGCGCTCGCGCTGCAGGCGCAGCATCATGACGATGTCGGCGTCGCGCAGGCCCTCGCGCATGTCGCGCGTGGCCTCGACCCCGAAGCGCTCGATGGCGGGCGGCAGCAGCGTCGACGGCGCGACCACGCGCACCCGCGCCCCCAGGGCATTGAGCAGAATGATGTTCGAGCGCGCGACGCGCGAGTGCAGAATGTCGCCGCAGATGGCCACGATCAGCCGCTCGATGCGGCCCTTGTTGCGGCGGATGGTGAGCGCATCGAGCAGCGCTTGGGTCGGATGCTCGTGCGAGCCGTCGCCGGCATTGATCACCGAACAGTCGACCTTCTTGGCCAGGAGCTCGACCGC
>VAZL01000271.1:1211-12616 GCA_005883445.1 Alphaproteobacteria bacterium
GACGTCGGCGCCGAGCCGCTTGCCCGCAAGCTCGAAGGAGGCCTGGGTGCGGGTCGAGACCTCGAAAAACAAGTTGATGAGCGTTCGCCCGCGCAGCGAAACCTGCTTCTTGTCGATCTGGCGGTTGAGGTCGACGAAGTGCTCGGCGAGATCGAGCAGCCCCAAAATCTCCTCGCGCGAAAGCCCTTCGATCCCCAACAGATCGCGCTGGTTGAGGACGAAGGTGGACTTTTGAGCGATGTTCATTAAAGCCGGTTCTATAGGCCCGGCGCTCGTCGGCCGCAAGGGCGCGGGGGCCGTGTCGGGCAAAGCGGCTGTGGATGTTTCGCAAGCGCGGGACGGCTGAAGCGGCGGCGAAATCGGGCTATCAATGGTCCGCTCGCGCGAACGGGGCGCGCGGCGGATGGAGCGGGCGATGCGCGTCGAGGAGGTGCTCAACCAGTCGCCGCCCTACGTGGACGTCGATCTTTACGCCAGCGACCGGCCGCTGCAGAGCGCCGTCGCGGCCAACGGCGGCGAGCACGACGCAGCGGCGCTATCGGCGTTCGGCAAGCACTGGGGCACCGCCGACATGTTCGACCTCGCGCGCGCGACCAACGAGCATCCGCCCGAGCTGAAGGCGTTCGACGCCAGGGGCAATCGGCGCGACGTCGTCGAATTTCACCCGGCCTACCATCATTTCATGGCGGAGAGCGTCGCTGCGGGCTTGGCGGCCTCGACCTGGCGCGAGGATGCAACGCCCGCGCCCGCCCCGGCGCAGCTGACGCGCACCGCGCGCTTCTACATGGCGGCGCAGGTCGAGACCGGCCACCTTTGTCCCCTCACCATGACCCACGCCGCGGTGGCAGCGTTCGCGGTCGAGCGGGCGCTCGTGGCCAAGTTCATGCCCAAGATCATGTCGCGCCGTTACGACCCGCGTTTCCGACCGTGGTGGGAGAAGGGCGGCGTCACGCTCGGCATGGGCATGACCGAGAAGCAGGGCGGCACCGACGTGCGCACCAACACCACGCGCGCCGAACCCGCGGGCGAGGCCTACGCGATCACCGGCCACAAATGGTTCATGTCGGCGCCCATGTGCGACGCCTTTCTGGTGTTGGCGCAGGCGCGGGGCGGGCTCACCTGCTTTCTCATGCCGCGCTTTCGTCCCGACGGAACGGTCAACGGGCTCCATTTCCAGCGCCTCAAGGACAAGCTCGGCAACCGCTCCAATGCCTCCTCGGAGGTCGAGTTCGTGGACGCGTTCGCCTGGCGGGTGGGCGAGGAGGGCAGGGGCGTGCGCACCATCATCAATATGGTCCAGCTCACGCGGCTCGATTGCGCCATTGCCTCCGCCGGCCTCATGCGCATGGCGCTGGCGCAGGCGATCCACCACGCGCGCCACCGCACCGTGTTCCAAAAGCATCTTGCCGATCAGCCCATGATGCGGGCGGCGCTCGCGGACATGGCGCTCGAGGTGGAGGCCGCGACCGCGCTCACGCTGCGGCTCGCGCGCTCCTTCGATCTCGCCGAGGCCGATCCGCGCGAAGCCGCGCGCGCGCGGCTGCTGACGCCGGCGGTGAAATATTGGGTGTGCAAGCGCGCGCCCGGCTTGATCTGCGAGGCGATGGAGTGTCTTGGCGGCAACGGCTATGTCGAGGAGAGCATGTTGCCGCGACTCTATCGCGAGGCGCCGGTCAACGCGATCTGGGAAGGCTCCGGCAACGTGATGTGTCTCGACGTGCTGCGGGCGCTCGGCCAAGACCGCGAAGCCGCGCGGGCGGCGTTGGCGGCACTTGCCGAGGAGGCGGCCGATCTGCCGGCCGCGCGCGCGGCGCTCGATTTCATCGCGCGCGCGGTTGCGGCGGAGGACGCCGAGGGCGAGGCGCGCGCCGCGGTCGATCGCCTCGCGCTGCTGGCGGCGGCGGCGGCGTTGCGGCAGAGCGCCCCCGAGGTCGCCGCCCTGTTCGCGCGCACGCGGCTCGAGGACGGCCACGGCGCCATCTATGGAACGAGCCGCATCGCTCCCGACGAAGCGCGCCGGCTCATCGAGCGTGCCTTGCCGTAGGCTCGAGTGAAGCGCGATCAGCCGTCGTTTTGGCGTTATCTCGCCAAGTCAGCCGCCGGCCTTTCGGATGGATATTTGTATGACCCGAATCTCAGGACCAGCACGGCGAACGACAGGAGGAGAATTGCGCCCGTTATAACCAGTATATCCACCCCCGTGCGGTGCTCGGCGCCTACGATTTCGATCAGCACGCGGCCGAGAGCCGTGATTGCAACATAGATCAGGTATCGTACCGGGAGGCGGGTGGTCTTGAAATAGATGCCGACCATCGCTCCAATCTCAAGATAGATGAACAGGAGGAGAATGTCTCCGAGGCTCGCGTGGCCTCGGGCGGCCATGCCGATGAAAGCTGCGGCCGCTGACCAAACGGTCGTCGCCCCAATTGCGAATAAGGCCAGGTAATGAAATGCATCGACTAAGAATTCGCCGACCGCGTCGACCGTCTCTTTCATGCCCCGATGCAAGCTGCTCGTCGCAGTACCGAGCCGGCGCATTATTTCCAACATGGACCCCTCCTCGTGTACTCGGTGACGCGTCTAGCTGGGTCGGCCGGCGTCCCGCGATCGGCGCGAGCTTACCGTTTCGACACTCTCAATGCCGTGACGGCGCCAACACGCCGCGGGCGAGCCGGTCGAGCGCGCCCTGCAAAATGAACGCGGCGGCGTGCTGATCGATCACTCTCGCGCGGCGGGCGCGAGTGACATTGGCCGCGATCAGTTCGCGCTCCACCGCCGCGGTGGACAGCCGCTCGTCCCACAACGCGATCGGCAGCTCGGTCAAACGCGCGAGATTGCGGGCAAAGGCGCGCGTCGATTGCGCGCGCGGACCTTCGCTGCCGTCCATATTGATGGGAAGGCCGAGCACGAAGGCGGCGGCTTGCCGTTCGGCGGCAAGCGCGAGCAGCCGCGCGGCATCGGCGGAGAAATTCTTGCGCGCGATGGTTTCGACCGCGGTCGCGAGCCGCCGGTCGGGATCGCTCGCCGCAACGCCGATCGTCTTGGTGCCGAGGTCGAGGCCGATCAACGCCCCGCGGGCGGGCAAATGTACCGCCGCCTCGGCCAGGGGGAGGATCAGTGCCGGCATCGGCGATGGGTAACACGCGTGCCGCCCCGCGGCCAACGTGGAAGTCGCTATCGCGCTTGTGCCGATGCGTTGTTCTATGATGCGTCGTCCACTCCAGCGGAGGAGGTCGTCATGGCCAAGGGGCCGGCCCGTGTCCGGCGTAAGCTCGTGGAATTCGACGAGGAGACGTGGCAGGCCTTGGACCTGCTCGGGCGCGACTCGATGAAGACGCTCCAGGAGCTTGCCGACGAGGCCTTTCGTGATCTGCTGCGCAAATACGACCGGCCGACCGACTTGAAGGCCGCGCTCAAGCAGAGCGCGCGATCCCCCACCGCGCCGCATGCGGTCGCACAGAACCGAAGTCGGGGACGACGTTAGCTGCGTCTCAAGTCGCGGGCGGCGGCGCGAAGAAGCAGCGCCGGCTGCCGTCGGGCCGCTTGCAGCGCCAGAATTCGCCGTCGGGCGAGGGCTGGGCTTCGGCGAATGGAACGGACTCGTACATCGACGGCCCGATGCCGGCGAGCGGGCCATGGATGATCACATAGCCTTCGCCGGTCATCATGACACGCTCCTTCGGGACGACGAAGCAATCGCCCTCGCCGCAGCACCATTCGCCGGCGGCGTTGCGATGGCCGCCGCGCGAGATCCAGCTATCGTGGGCTAACGTATCGGGAATGACGAGAGCGACGCCCGCAAAGACAAGCGCGAACCGTGCAAGGCTTCCGAACATGGGTACGTCCCTTTCGTTGTCCCGGCCCGGCAGCCGATCAAACCACGCACACTCTCCTTGGTTCCCGGATAGCGCCGGTTGCAGACAAGCACTCCGCACGCGGCTTTGTGGATAAACTCAACCGTGGGGCGCGTCTGCGCTCCCGTCGGCGAATCAACCCCTTGATTTGGAAGTATAAACCTAAATCGAGGTTCGCGCACATCCCAAGATATTGCATTGCACCATTGCGCCCGGAACGCGGGCCGACGCGGCCGAAGGCGCAGCGAGAAGTCATTGCCAGCGCGACACTTACGGTAAGATGTGGCAAGCAATGGAGGACGTGATGAGAATAGTGTTGCTGGGGCTTGCGATGGTGCTCATGGCCGCTGGCGCGCCGCGCGGAGCCGCCGGCGCGGAAATCAAGGTGCTCACCGCCGGCGCCTTCAAGCAGGTGCTGCTGGCGCTCCTCCCCGACTTCGAGCGGACGAGCGGCCACAAGGTGACGGTTGAAAACGACACGGTCGGCGCGTTGACTAAGCGGATCGAGGGCGGGGAGGTGTTCGACCTCGCCGTGCTTACGCCCAAGGCGGTCGACGACCTCGCGAAGGAGGGCAAGTTCGCCGCGGGCAGCCGGGCAAATCTCGCGCGGGTCGGCATCGGCGTCGTGGTCAAGGACGGCACGCCCAAGCCCGACATCGGCTCGGTCGCCGCGTTCAAGCAGGCGCTGCTCGCGGCCAAGTCGGTGGCCTATATCGACCCCGCCGCTGGCGGCTCGAGCGGCATCTACGTCGCCGGTCTGCTCGACAAGCTCGGGATCGCCGCCGACGTGAAGCCCAAGGCCAAGTTGATCCCGGGCGGCGCGGTGGCGGAGCACGTGGCCAAGGGCGAGGCGGAGCTCGGCATTCACCAGATCAGCGAAATCCTGCCGGTGAAAGGCGTCACGCTCGTGGGCCCGCTGCCGGTGGAAATTCAGAACTACACCGTTTATGCCGCCGGCGTCGGCGCCCACGCCAAGGAGAGCGACGCCGCCAAGGCCTTGCTCAAGACTTTGACGAGCCCGGCCGCCGCCGAGGTGCTCAAATCGAAGGGCATGGAGCCGGCCGGGTCGTGACGCCCAGCTAGGTTCGCATGCAGGCGATGAGCATCAAAGCGCTGTTCTTCGACGTGTTCGGCACGTTGGTCGACTTTCGCACCGGGGTGGCGCGCGAGGCCGAGAGAATTCTCGGCGCCGCCGGACACAAGCTCGACTGGTCCGCCTTCGCGGATGCCTGGCGCAAGGAATACCAGCCCGCCTTGGAGGACGTGCGTGCCGGCCGCAGGCCCTTCTGTAAGCTCGACGTGCTGCATCGGGAGAACCTCGATCGCATCCTGCCGCGCTTCGGAGTTTCGAATGTTGCGGAGGACGCCGCGCGCAATCTCAATCTCGCCTGGCATCGGCTTCCCGCGTGGCCCGATGTGCCTGGAGGGCTTGCCCGGCTCAAGCGCCGCTTCCTGCTGGCGCCGGTCTCGAACGGCAACATCTCGCTCATGGTCGATCTCGCCCGCCGCAACAACTTTCCCTGGGACGCGATCTTGGGCGCGGAAGTCGCGGGCGACTACAAGCCCAAGCCGAGCCTCTATCTCGGCGCCTGCGAGGCCTTCGATCTGCCGCCCGCCGACTGCATGATTGTCGCCGCGCATACCAACGATCTTCTGCACGCAGCCAAGTGCGGGCTGCGCACGGCGCACGTCGCACGGCCGAACGAGCACGGGCCGGGCATCGGCGAAGCCGCGCCCAAGGCGCCGGTGGACATCGCGGCGGCGAATCTTGACGATCTCGCCGCCAAGCTCGGCGCGTGAGGCCGGGGCCGCCCGCCGTGCCAGGGCTCAAACCCGTGACGGCGGAACAGTTGCGCTTTGCCGCGGTTAGGGAATAGCGTTTCCGCCTTGCTGAGGAGCGACGGCATGGCCGATCCCGTCTCCCAGTTCGCCACCCGCATCGCCTACGGCGCACGGCAGCTGCCGCGGGTTGCCTGGTATATCGGACACGGCATGGTCATGCGGCGCTTGTCCCAAGCCGTGCGCGAGCGTGCCGGCCAAAAGCCGCGGCCTCAAGCGCGCGTAAACGTCCCCGACCGGCGGCGGCTTTACGCCGACATGGCGGTCCTGTTTCAGCGCGACCTCGCCAATGTCGAGGCCGGCATCTATCCCTTGCCCGCCGATCACTTCTTCGCGGATCTGCCGGACGTTCACCGCCGCCGCGAGAAGGCAGAGTACCGGCAGGTGCTGACCGAGGACACCCGCGGCAAGCGGCCCGATTACTATCTGCGGAATTTCCACTTCCAATCGGGCGGCTGGCTGACGCAGGATTCGGCGCGGCGATACGACACCCAGGTCGAGGTGCTTTTCAACGGCTCGGCCAATGCGACGCGCCGACAAGCGCTGCTACCGCTGCACGAAGTCTTCGCCGGACGCGATCAGCGCCGCCTGCGGCTGCTCGACGTGGGCTGCGGCACCGGGCGCTTTCTCGACGCATTCAAGCAGGCATGGCCGCGCCTGCCGGCCCTCGGAGTCGATCTGTCCGAGGCTTACGTCGCCGAGGCCAAGCGCCACTTGCGGCGATGGTGCTGGATCAACGTCATGGTCGCGAACGGCGAGGCGCTTCCCGTCAAGGATGAAAGCCAGGACGCGGTGACGAGCATCTTCATGTTTCATGAATTGCCGCCGAAGGTGCGCCGTGTCGTGTTGCGCGAGTTCGCTCGCGTATTGAAGCCCGGCGGCCGACTCGTGGTCGTGGACTCGCTGCAAATCGGCGACGAGCCCGATTACGACGGCATGCTCGAACTCTTTCCGCAGAGCTATCACGAGCCCTACTACAGAAGCTATCTCAAGGAGGACTTCGGCAGAATCGCCGCAGATTGCGGCCTCGCGCATATCCGAGACGTGAACGCTTTCGTCTCCAAGGTGATGGTTTTCGACAAGCGATGAAAACCATCTGGCCCGGCAGTCCCGCCTCGCCAGCGCAGCCAAACCATAAGTGACCGAGCGTCAGCGCTCTTGCGTCCGCCGCTTCAATACGGCCGCACGGTGCCCTTGACCGTGGTGCGCAGCATCAGCCGGCGCTCGCTCGAAGGAAAATCCGTACGCGCGTGCGAGGAGCAGCGATTGTCCCAGAGCAGGAGATCGCCCACGCGCCAGACGTGCTCGTAGACGAACTCGCGCTTCTCCGAATGGTCGAACACGGCGTTGAGCAGCGGCTCGCTTTCCACCGGCGGCATGTCGAGGATGCCCATGGTCATCAGCCGATTGACGTAGACCGCCTTGCGGCCGGTGTCCTCGTGGGTGCGAAACACCGGATGGGTGCATTCGGCGAAGGCTACGGTGCCGCGGCTGTCGCCCTTCTGCGTCGATCCATAGTTGTAGTGGTGCATGGCCTTGCGGCCTTCGAGCCGATCGCGGATCGCGGGATCGAGCGTGTCATAGGCGGCATAACCGCTGGCGAACAGCGTGTTGCCGCCGGCGGAGGGAATTTCGACCGAATAAAGCAACGTCGCCTTGCTCGGCACCTCGGCGTGGATCATGTCGTGGTGAAACATCATCTCCCCGTCGGGCAGGGCGCCGATCGGCTCGCCGTTCTCTCGGATGTTGGAGATCATCATGATTCCGGGCAGCAGGCTCGAATAGCCCTTGGGAAAATATTTCGGCGGCCGCGACAGCTCGCCGAGCTCGCCGAAATAGCCGGTCGCGCGGATCAGGTCTTCTTGCGACAGCTTCTGGCCGGGAAAGATGATGACGAGGTGATCGAGCCAAGCTTGGTAGATGGCGCGGACGGTTTCGTTGTCGGGCTTTTCGCGCAGGTCGAGCCCGCGGATTTCAGCGCCGATATGTTGGCTGAGCGGAACGACGTCGAACCTGGTTCGGGTCATGACCGTCATGGCGTTCCTCCGCAACTATCGGGCGTCTCGAGTCGAACTTTTCATTCCGCCGGGACCGGCGCCGGCGCGTGGCGCGCCGCCTTGCCGTGCTCGACCTCGCCGGTGGCCAAGGCGGCGAGGATCTTCGCAGCCAGCTCGCGCGCGGACGCCGCGCTCAATTCGACCGCGACGCGCTCGCGCCCCCCGTCCGCTTCGCTGATGAAGTCGATGCCGAGCGCATGATCGAGCGGCGCATGGAAGGGATGATCGTAATAGACGTTGGCGGTATCGATCCGCATCCAGCCGCTCGGCCCCTTGGCGCTGCCCAGGAGCTTGGCCTTCTCGACGATGTAAGAGCACATGATGATCTCCTCGAATCTCAGGCCGCGCGGGCCGCGGCCGCGGTGGCGAGATGTTTGCGGAAGAAGGCGAACACCTTGTTCCAACCGTCGAGCGCCTGCTCCGGGCGATAGGCCGGCCGCGCGGCGTTGAAGAAGGCGTGGCCGGCGCCGTCGTAGCGGTGGAATTCGTAAGTCTTGCCGAGCTTCTTGAGCACGGCTTCGGTGCGGTTCACCTGGTCGCGGTTGGGGTTTTCGTCGTCGTTGCCGAACAGGCCGAGCAGCGGACAGCGCAGCTTCGCCGTGAGATCGATGGGCGCGACCGGGCGCTTGGCATTGAGCTGCTTGGGGTCGTCGACGATGACGTTGCCGCCCCAGCAATCCACCGCCGCGTCGATGCCGTCGAGCGAGCAGGCGGCGAGATAGGTGTGGCGCCCGCCCGAGCAGAAGCCGATCACTCCAACCCTGCCGTTGGCATAGGGCTGGGCGCGCAAAAACTCCATAGAGCCTGCGACGTCGCCGAGCACCTGCTCGTCGGCAACGCCGCCGGCCGCGCGCACGCGGGCGCCGACGTCGTCGGGGCTGCCGGGGCCTTCGCGGAAATAGAGGTGCGGTGCGATCGTCGCCAATCCATGATGGGCGAGCTTGCGGGTCGCCTCCTTGATCCATTCATCCCACCCGGGCATGTGATGGATCAGGACGATGCCGGGCCACGGTCCGCCGCCGAGCGGACGCGCGTAATAGGCTTCACCCACATCTCCCTTGTGGCCGCGAAAGGCGACCGTCTCCGCGAGCATGCTTTCATAGGTCATGGCGTTCCTCGCCAGCTTGATGGCCGTGGCCACGATTACACATAACCTTCGTGCGGCCTAGGGGTGCAAAGGCCCGCCGCTTGCGAGGCGCGTATCGTAGGCGGTGATTTAAGGCACGTGGCTGAAGTTAGGATCGAGGCTGTGCGAAAGGAGCGGGTGTCGCCTGCCGCTCAATCGGGACATCGATGCAGCACGGCCTTGTAGGTCTGGTCCTGATCCGAAAAGTCGATGGTCTTGTCCTCGCGCGGCGTGAAATTGACGTCGCTCAGCATCTGGCTGCCGCCCGGGCCCTTGCATTCGACATGGACCACAAAGGTGGCGCCCTCGCGCTTCTTGCTCAGAATGGTGCACAGGCCGAACACCGAGTCGATGTCGCGCGGCGTGATCTTCACGCGTGAAACGCCAGTGTCCCATCCATCCGTTTTGCAGGCCTGATTTTCCGTATAGGTGCCGACGAGCGGGAAGTCATCCTCCCCCATGCACCGGCGTCGCGAGCGCCGCCAGCGCGACGAGGCTCAGCACCCTCCCTGCAACTTTGATCACTTTTAGCCTCTTCACACGGAAACATCGCCGATCCCTTCGGTGGAGTGTAAAGAAGGTCGCGCGAACGGCAAACGATCAATTCCGCCGCAAGCGACGAAGTCTGGCTCCTGAAATCTTGCCAATGCTGGAGCGACCTGACGCACGCGCACAGGCGATACAGACAATCGTCCGAAAGGACGCACTGTCGTTATCGGCACCCAAGAAGAGGCGGGAGCGCAAGCGGGGTCTCTCAGCTACCGACACCTGGGGGGTAGGAACCGCGGTCTATTGCGGAGGAAGCGCCAGCGCCTTCCACAAAGAACGCTAGGACGGGCCTTAGCTCTCGAAGCGATCGCCGTCGCGCTCGGGTTTCCCGGCATCTGGTTTCTCAACGGCACCTACCAATGGGGCTGCACTGCGGTGGCGCGCGACGAAGATGGCGTGCCCTGGCTCGCGCGCACCCTCGATTGGCCGTTTCCGGGACTCGGTCGCCATATCGAGTTCGCACGCATGCGCGGTCCCGCAGGCGAGTTCGTCAACGTCACCTGGCCGGGCTACGCGGGCGCGCTGACCGCTTTGGCGCCCGGCCGGTTCGCGGCCGCCATCAACCAGGCGCCGCTCTGGCGCCGCACCCGCAAGCCGTGGCTGCGGCCCTACGATCTCGCCGCGAACGCATTGCGGACATGGCCGATCCGCTTCCGGCCGCCCGACCATCTGCTGCGCGAGGTGTTCGAGACCTGCCGTGATTTCGGCGCGGCCAAGTGCCGGCTCGAAACGGTACCGGTCGCGCGTCCCGTGATCTTTACGCTCATCGGATGCGAGCGCGGCGAGCGCTGCGTGATCGAGCGAACGGAAGAAGGTTTTGCCTGTCGTACCCAGGACACATCGACGGCCAATGATTGGCTGCGCAGCACGACGCCTTGGGAGGCGCGGGTATGCGCCACGCTCCTGCTCAAGAGTTCGCCCGAAGAGGCCACCGCCCACAGCCGCGCGCGGCGCGAGGCGCTCTCGTCCTGGCCGCAGCCGTTTGCCCGCTCCGATTTTGCCTGGGTGACGCCGCCCGTGCTCAATCCCTTCACCCGCATCGCCGTGGAGATGTGCGCGGCGAGCGGAACGTTGCGGGCGGTCGGCTACGAGCCGGAACCGGGCGGCACGCTTCCGCGGCGGGCGACGCAGGTGCGCGAATTGGCGGTGGCCGGCCTTCCGGCGTGAGCCGCTCGCCCGATTGCTTCGAGCGCGGCGCCGCGCGAAAATATTTTCGACATGTTTCTTGCCTCCAAAGGGAGCAAAATTCGTTTGTTCTGCGCGAACGGGCAGGGGGAGTCGTGCGCAAGTTGGTGTTGCGTCTCGTGACCGTTGCCGCGTTGGGCGCGGCTTTAACGGGCGGCCGTGCGCATGCGGCGCCGGCTGCACCGGATGTGATCGCGGCCCCGGTTGCGCTCGCCGAACCGGCGCAATTCATCTACGGCGGCAGGCCGTACTGCTGGTATCCCTACGGATGGGCGGGCGCCGGTTGGTATTGGTGCGGTTACGGCACTTATGTCGGCGTCGGCTGGGGCGGCGCCTACGGCTGGAACGGCTGGGCCGTGCCGCGACACCATCGCGCCGCGCGAGTCACGCCGCCGTACCGCTTCCGGCCCGAGCCTTAGCCGGCGCGCGAGCGTCGGCTGGCGACTGGCTTGCGAGGTACCGTCTTTACGACTGTCCCGGAGGCTTCTTGTCCTCGCCGGCGAAAAGCGCGGCGGGAAACTGCGCCGCATAACGGCGCTGGTGCGGCGGACGTGGATGGTCTTGGCGAGGGGTCGGGTCCGGCTCCACGACCTTGCGATAAAGGTGCCACGTCGAATGGCCGAGCACCGGCACCACCACGGCCAGGCCGAAGAAGAACGGCAACGAACCGATCACCAGCAGCGCGGCGACGATCAAGCCCCACACCGCCATCATGACCGGATTGGCGGCGACCGCCCGCACCGAGGTCAGCACCGCTTCGACCGCGCCGACCTCGCGGTCGACCAGCAGCGGAAA
>VAZL01000272.1:0-12695 GCA_005883445.1 Alphaproteobacteria bacterium
CAACGGCAACTCGCTCGACCGCGCGATGACACGGATCTCGCCCTTACGCAGCGCCTCCATGGCGTAGGGCGGCGCCGACCAGCCGGCGTCGATTTGGCCCGACATCACCATGGTGAACGTGGCCGGGAAGCCACCGGTCGCGATGAGCTTGGCGTCGACCTTGTAAAGTTCCACGAACGCGAGGGCATTCGCATGGGTGGATGAGCCGTTGGTCGAGTAGGCCATGCTCCGGCCCTTCATGTCGGCCATGGATTTAACCGGCGAATCGGCACGCACGTACCAGTACGAATCCTCTCCGGTCGATTCCGCCCCGATGATGCGCACCGGCGCGCCCTTGGCGTAGGCGCCCATGACGCCGAGCGTGCCGGCGGCGATGCCGATGTCGACGCTGCCGGCGATCACCGCCTGCATCGTCTCGCCGCTGCCGCTGGTGAACAGCAGCTCGAGGTCGAGGTCATGCTTGCGGAAAATGCCGGCGCGCTCGCCCAGCGCGGCCGGCGCCCCGTGCCATATTTCGCGCTGCCCGACCGCAAGCTTGAGCGTGTCCGTGGCGAAAGCGGGCGTTGCGGACCAGCCTGCGATGACAGCGGCGAGACAAATCCCGGCTCTATGGATCACGGCGGCCCTCGTAGCGGTCGCAACATCTGCGCCTCGAGAACAGTTACGCCCGCGGCGGCGGCCGTGAATGCGACGGGCTGACGCGCGCGCGGGATCGCAATGCCACGGTCAAGCGGGAGCGTCGGGCAAAAATTTCAAGGCTGCGCCGTTGATGCAGTAGCGCAATCCCGTGGGCGGCGGTCCGTCTTCGAAGACATGGCCCAAATGTCCGCCGCACCGCCGGCAATGCACCTCGGTGCGTGGCAGCAGCAACAGGTAGTCGGTGGCGGTGCCCACCGCGTCCGGCAGCGGCCGATAGAAGCTCGGCCAGCCGGTCTTGCTGTCGTATTTGGTCTCCGACGAGAACAGCGCAAGGTCGCAGCCCGCGCAGGCGAACGTGCCCTTGCGCTTCTCGTCGTTGAGCGGGCTCGAGCCCGCCGGCTCGGTACGGTGCCGCCGCAGCACGTCGTATTGCGCCTTGGGGAGGATGGCTCGCCACTCGCTGTCGCTTTTCTGGATTTCGAAGTTGCCGGCGGCTTCGACATCGGTGCTCCACAGCGCGCGCAGGCCCGCGATCAGCGCAAGCGCCCCCACCCCCGCCAGCAAATGACGACGATCGACCATGGTCTCAGTCCTTCTTGCCCCATACCTCATCGAGCCGCGCGTCGCGTCCGCAATTGAACCGGTAGAATTTATAGCGAATGGGATTCTTCAGGTAGTAATCCTGATGATACTCCTCGGCCTTGTAGAACGGACCGGCCGGCAAGACCGCCGTCTGGATCGGCTGCTGGAAGCGCTTTTGAACCGCCGCCTTCGAGGCTTCCGCCAGCGCCCGCTGCTCCTCGCCATGATAGAAGATCGCGCTGCGGTATTGGTCGCCGTGATCGCAGAACTGCCGATCCTTCGCCAAGGGATCGATGTTATGCCAAAACACGTCGAGCAACTTGTCATAGCTCACCTTGGCCGGGTCGTATACGATCTCCACCGCTTCGGCATGCCCGGTGCCGCCGTGCGAGACCTGCTCGTAGCTGGGATTGGCGGTGTGCCCGCCGGTGTAGCCCGAGGTGGTGCTAATCACGCCGTCGACCTTGTCGAAATCGGCTTCCACGCACCAGAAGCAGCCGCCGGCGAAGGTCGCAGTGGCGGTCTTCTGCGCCTCGCTCCCCTGCCCGGCGGCGCTCGCGAGGAGGCCGAGGAAGAACAACAAACCGAGCCCGATCCGTCGGCCAGCGGCGTTCTTGCTTGTTGGGCGCCGCATGCGGTTCTCCCGGGGTTGGCGCAAGCGGGTGGTTGCTGTCGCTATATACGGCATTTTGCCATCTCCGGGAGCGGCAATTCGGCTCACGTTCGTGCGATCACGGCGTGACGCCGCCGCCACCCGGTTGAAGTGCGCCCTCTTCCTCCGCTATTGCTCCGCTCTCCACACGGGACCAACCCATGCGTTTCGAAGGAACCAGCGCCTATGTCGCCACCGACGACCTCAAGGTCGCGGTCAATGCCGCCATCACGCTCGAGCGCCCGCTGCTGGTCAAGGGCGAGCCCGGGACCGGCAAGACCGTGCTCGCGCTCGAGGTTGCCAAGAGCCTCGGCGCGCCGTTGATCGAGTGGCACATCAAATCGACCACCAAGGCGCTGCAGGGGCTTTACGAATACGACGCGGTGTCGCGGCTGCGCGACAGCCAACTCGGCGACGAGCGCGTGCGCGACATTCGCAACTACATCAAGCGCGGCAAGCTGTGGGACGCCTTCGTCGCGGATGCACGACCAGTGCTGCTGATCGATGAAATCGACAAGGCGGACATCGAATTTCCCAACGATCTGCTGCTGGAACTCGATCGCATGGAGTTCTTCGTCTACGAGACCGGCGAAACCGTCAAGGCGCGGCGGCGGCCGATCGTGGTGATCACGTCGAACAACGAGAAGGAGCTGCCCGACGCTTTCCTGCGCCGCTGCTTCTTCCACTACATCCGCTTCCCCGACGCCGACACCATGCGCGCGATCATCGAGGTGCATTTCCCCGGCATCAAGCAGCGGCTGGTGTCGGAGGCGCTCAAGCTGTTTTACGAAATCCGCGACGTGCCGGGGATGAAGAAGAAGCCTTCGACCTCGGAGCTGCTCGATTGGCTCAAGCTCCTGCTGGTCGAGGATATCGGCCCTGAAATCTTGCGCGAGCGCGATCCGAAGAAGCTCATTCCGCCGCTGCACGGCGCGTTGCTCAAGAACGAGCAGGACGTGCATCTGTTCGAGCGGCTGGCGTTCTTGGCGCGGCGCGAGGGGCGAACGTAGGGACTGTTCGCGAAGCGGCGGATCACACCGGACGTTTGGGGCGCGCGTCCGGGACTGGCCGGCTGCGCGCGGCATCGTCCTCGACGACCGAGACGTCGGGCAAATCGGCCCGCAGAAAGTTCTCCTGCGCCGGCGCCTCGAGTGGCGCATCGACGCTCTCGCGCTTGATCGGCGGCGAGACGATCTCGCTTGGCGCAAGCGGATCGGCCGGCAACTCGGCAAGCGCCGGCTCTTCCGGCAAGTCCGCCCGCGGCACGACCGCCCCGAGCCGGGCTTCGACATCCATCTCGTCGTCGCCCTCGCGCCGCGCCGCGCGCCCGGCCACGCGCTGGTCCTCCGCCTCGCGTTGACGCGCCGCGCGCGCCTCGAAGCGCTCGAGCCCGTTGAACCACCAATAAAAGACCTGCATCGCCGCGCGGCCGAGGCGGCCGCCGGCCCAGACGAGCTCGAAGGGCGCGAACAATCGCCACGTGTCGTCGCCCTCGACGACGGCTTGGGCCAGAATATTGCCCGCCATGGCGGTGGTGTTGAGTCCGTGACCGCCGAAGGCGCTCGCGAGCCAGAGGCCCGGCGAAAGCTCGCCGATTTGCGGCATGCGATGCAGCGCATTGCCGAGCACGCCCGACCAGGCGTGCTCGACTTCGACCTCGCCGAGCTGGGGGTAGACCGCCATCATGTCGGCCTTGAGCCGCCCCACGTAGCGCTTGGGATCGGCCTCCCACGTGGTCGTGTGTCCCGACCAGAGCAGGCGGTCGTTGCCGACGATGCGGTAGTGGTTGTTGGCGAGGTCGGTATCGGTCACCGCGCCGCGATAGGCGATGGCCTCGGCCAGGCGCGGACCGAGCGGCGCGGTGGTGATCGTATAGCTCCAGATCGGCACCACCGTGCCGGCGATGCGCGGCTGGAGCGAGCCGAGATGGACGTTGCCGGCAAGCACGATATGGCCGGCGCGCACGCGCGCGGACGGGGTGACGATCCGCTTGCGCACGCCTTCGACGTCGATTGCGAGCGCCGGCGTGTCCTCGAAGATGCGCGCTCCCGCCGCTTCTGCGAGTTCCGCCAGCCCGAGCGCATAGTTGAGCGGATGGATGTGAAATGCGCGCGGCAGATGCATGGCGTGGAAGTAGTGATTGGTGTTGAGCATCTCGCGCACGCGCTCGGTCGACCAGGCCTCGACCTCGGCGCCGAGCTCCTCACGGTAAAGCTCGACCGTCGCCGACACCTCGTCGCCGTTGTCGACCTTGGATGCTTTGAGCCAGCCGGCGATCGGCGCGACGCCGGGCATGCGCGCCTCGGCAATCGTCGTGCGCACGTATTTAAGGCCCATCTCGGAGAGCGCCCACAGCGCCTTGGCCGGACGCGCTCCAGGCGATGCGGCGGCCTTCCACCACCACCACCGACCACCCGCGCCGCGCGATCTCGCGTGCCGCGGTGAGCCCGGCAAGGCCCGCGCCGACCACGCAGACATCGACGTCGAGATCGAAGGTGAGCGGCCCGCGCGCGGACGCCGGCACCATGCTCGCCGTGTACCAGGTCGGCACGTAGGAGGCTCACTCGGACGCGTTCACTTTTTCTTCCCCGGCGGTCAAGTCATCACCTGACATGCTAGTGTCCTGGCTGCGAGCGTCACAAATTTTCCGCTACTCCAATGCGAACATCGCATCCAAAGGGACACTAGCAAATTTATGATTTTAGCGTGGTTTCGGATTTGACCCTCCTATGAGGGCTTGCTGATACAATGGTAGGAACTTCAAATCCACCGCCCTAGACTGCTGCGCGCGGGACATCGATGCTGCTGCCATGCGGTTGATACTGCTTCGACACGCCAAGTCGGAAAAGGCCGAACCCGGCATGAGCGACCACCCGCGCCGCCTCAATGCGCGCGGCAAAAACGATGCAGCGGTGATCGGCGCTTACATGGCCCGTCATGGGCTCATGGCGGACCTCGCCCTGGTGTCGACGGCCGAGCGCACGCGCCAGACCTGGGAGCGCGTGGCCGCCGCGCTCGCCAAGCCGCCGCGGGTGGTTTACGAGGACCGCCTCTACAACGCCGGCCCCGAAGCGATCATCGCGCTGGTGAAGAAGACCGCGCCGGCCGTGCGCAGCCTGCTCGTGGTCGGACACAATCCGGGGCTGCATGAGGCGGCGCGTCGTCTCATCGCCTCCGGCGACGTGGAGGCCCGCGAGCGGCTCAACGAAGGCCTGCCGACGTCCGGCCTCGCGGTCATCGATTTTGCCGGGAAGGATTGGCGCAAGCTGCATCCCCAGGGTGGACGGCTCGAGCGTTTCGTCAGCCGCCGCTCGCTGGCGGAGGCCGATCGGGTCTGAACCAGCAGGCGTGGGGCTCGCCCGTCACAAAGCGGCGCCGGGGGCGGCTCGTGCGCGCCCCGCGACCCGGCCGTCT
Organism: Alphaproteobacteria bacterium; assembly: GCA_005883445.1. Classification (GTDB taxonomy): domain Bacteria; phylum Pseudomonadota; class Alphaproteobacteria; order Rhizobiales; family Xanthobacteraceae; genus VAZQ01. The sequence goes on from VAZL01000272.1 coordinate 5,288, forward strand.
GGATCGCCGCGACCGACCACATCGGCGGCGTGCCCCACTCACGGTCCGCCCGCAAGCGTGGCAATATGTCCGAAAACCAACTCAGAGAGAGGGACGGTGCCATGTACAAGAGAATCCTGGTTCCGATCGACCTCGCGGATCCGGACTTGGCCAAGCCCGCCGTCGCGACTGCGTTGATGATGGCGGCGGCATCCGAGGGCACGATCCGCTTCGTCAATGTGCTGCCGCTCACGCCGGTGATGCTCGCCGAATACGTACCGCCCGACTTCGAGGTGCAGCAGCGCAAGGCGGCGGAAGACGCGCTCGCCATCGTCGTCAAGGAGACCGGCTTGCCCTCCGGGCGGGTGTCGTCGACGGTGCGCCAGGGCGGCATCTACCAGGAGATCCTGGACGAGGCGAATAGCATGCAGCCCGATCTCATCGTCATGAGCTCGCACCGGCCGCAGCGCCACGCGGTGCGCACCTACTTCCTCGGGTCCAACGCCGGCCACGTGGTGCGCTACGCCAAGTGCTCGGTGCTGGTGGTGCGAAATTGATAGTGGACGCACGCATTTAAGCCGCCGAAATCAGGGTAAGCCCATCTCGGCCGGCCCATGACGACGCTGCCGGCAATGACCGCGGGCGCAGCGTCAGGCGAGGCAGGTTCGGGCTCTTGATCTGCGGTCGGCGCGAGCGCCGCCGTCCGACAGGAAGTGGCGAAGCGCGGCGAGCCATTTGGCAAAGCCCTCCTGCTCGAAATGTCTCACCCATTTGTCTCGGTCCTCGGCGGCGCAGTCGAACGTGGCCCACCACTCGACGAACGCGGCGCCGTCCGCGACGATCGGCGTCACCCGTATGGTCGCCACATAGTCCTGCACCGGAAAAGGCGGGGCGCCGCAGAACGCGTAGCTGTAGGAACGCTCGATGTCGGAATGGGCCAGCAGCACCTGGCGGATAACGTTTCCCCCGAAGCTGACCTGGCGCACGGCCCCCACCTGATCTGCGGCCTTGCCGTGTTCGATGATGGTCTCGCTCTCGACGCCCGCCCAACCATAGTGATCGAACGGGCGGATCACCGCCCACACTTCATCGGCCGGATGGTAGAGCATCACGCTGTAATAGGATCTTGCCATTGTTCCAAATCTCCGCCGCCTTCGACGCGGTACCTCCTCGTTGCATCTTGGCGTGAGCTGCGGCGATCCGTTTCTTGCGGCTCAATTCTCGCGCAATCTCGCCGGCGCGGCGGGCGCCGGTTTGCGCGCGCGGCCGCGCGGGTCGGGCGGGCCGGCGACTGCGGCAAACGATTGATCCCGGCCGATTATCTGACTACAGTCAGAGAATGGATACGGAGCAGGTGCGCCGCGTGCGCAGCTTCAACCGAACAGTCAGCCAGCGCATCGGCGTGCTCAAGGACCATTTTCTCGATCGCAACCGTCCCCTCGGGGAAGCGCGACTGCTCTACGAAATCGGCCGCGCCGGCGTGGAGGTCCGCGATTTGCGCGCGAGATTGGAGCTCGATTCCGGTTATGTCAGTCGCCTCTTGCGCTCGCTCGAGCGTCAGCGGCTGGTGCGCGCGCAAGCGGCGGCGAACGATGGCCGTGTCCGTCGCGTGCGATTGACCCGAGCGGGGCTGCGCGAAGTCAGAGAGCTCGATCGTCGCGCCAACGTGCTCGCAAGATCCGTGTTGGCCCCGCTCAGCGTCCCGCAACGGGATCGCTTGATCACGGCGATGGCCGAGATCGAGCGACTGATGCGGGCGTCTGCCGTTCAGATATCGGTGGAAGCGCCGGACAGCGCCGATGCGCGCTGGTGCCTCGAACAATATTTTCGCGAGCTGGCCGGCCGGTTCGAAACCGGCTTCGACCCTGCAAAGAGCATCCCCGCGAACGCCGATGAACTCACGCCGCCCGCCGGCGTCTTCGTCGTCGCCCGCCTCGGCGGTCGGCCGATCGGCTGCGGTGCGCTCAAACTCAAGGATCGGATGATCGCCGAGATCAAGCGCATGTGGGTCGCCGCCGACGCGCGCGGTCTCGGCGTCGGACGGCGCATTCTCGAAATGCTGGAAACGCGCGCACGCGATCTTGGAGTGAGCACGCTCAGGCTCGAGACCAATCGGACGCTTGAGGAAGCGCAGGCGCTGTATCGCAGTTGCGGATACGTGGAAGTCGAGCCGTTCAACGACGAGCCATATGCGCATCACTGGTTTGAAAAAACCCGGATATGACGCTGCGGATGCGCGAACCATCGGGCTGGCCGCCGCACCAACGCAGTGCAGGCGCCGGACGCGCTGTCACGCAGCCGAGATAAATGCATGCCACGCTGTTCGGCTGCCGTCGAAGCCTTGCGCTGAGAGGAAAGCGATCATGATAACCGTCCCGGAGCTCGCGGCCGACGCTCTTGGCACTTTTCTCGCGAGCTACATGCAACGGCGGTACCGCTCCGCGGAAACCCGCCTGGTCGAGCTGGTCCCGTCGATCGCCCGCATCGCGCTGGAATGCATCGGCAACAGCGATGCACTGTACCACAATGTCGAGCACACGATGCTGGTCACCCTCGCAGGCCATGACATTTTACGCGGCCGGGCGTTGCATGCCCACATGCCACCGGAGGATTATGCGCACCTGATCATTGCATGCGTGACGCACGACATCGGCTATGTGCGCGGCATTTTCTTGCAGGATGATGAAAACGGCGTTTTGATCGATGCCGCCGGCCGCAAGGTGAAGCTGCCGCGCGGAGCCTCCGATGCTGCGCTGCTGCCGCACCACGTCGACCGTTCCAAGCTTTACATCATGGAGCGCATCCAAGGCATCGCGGAGCTCGATGCCGTCCGCATCGCGCGCGCGGTCGAAGGTACACGCTTCCCGAGCAGCATGCCTGCGGAAGTGGAACGCATCGACGAGGAGGCTGCGCTGCTGCGAGCCGCCGACCTGATCGGACAACTCGGCGATCCGCATTATATCCGCAAGGCCAACGCGCTCTATCACGAGTTCGAAGAAGCCGGCCTCAACCGCCAGCTCGGCTACGACAGCCCCGCCGACATCGTCCACAAATATCCGCAGTTCTACTGGAACAGCGTGGCGCCCTACATTCAATCCGCCATTCGCTATCTCAACGTCACGGCGAACGGCCGGCAATGGATTGCCAATCTCTACTCCAATGTTTTTCGCGCCGAACGCGACCTTGCGCTCGGGGGACCGCAGAAATGATGTCGCGCGGCCGCACCCCGCCGACGGCCAACGTCACCTAATCCAAGCCCACTTTGCGCAGCCCGTCATCGCCGGCGCGGTGCGAAGTGGGTTTTCGGTGCTTCTGTGCCGCAAAATAGGGCCTGAGAAAAACTAGGCCCGGGTGGAGAAAAGATGCTTTGCCCGCGGCGCGATTCCGACCTCTCCTGCCGGCCAATTCATCTGCCCAGGAGTTGCCGGCCATGCCGGATGTCGTCGTACTTGGATTTCCGCGCAGCACGTTCGTCCATATCGCGCGAATGGTGCTCACCCACAAACAAGTTCCCCATACATTCCGGGATCTCGAACCCGAGATGGGCTCTGCCGCCCATCTGGCGTTGCATCCGTTCAATCGCGTTCCGATCCTGCAGCACGGCGACTTTACGCTGTACGAAACCAGCGCGATTGCCGCCTACGTCGACGAAGCATTCGACGGCCCGGCGCTGCAGCCCAAGGACCTGCGCGCACGCGCGCGCATGAACCAATGGATCAGCGCCGTCAATTCCTACTACTACCCCTACATGATCTATCACGTGTCGCATGAACGGCGCGTATTTCCCGAGCTCGGCATTGCGTCGGACGAGAAGGTTGTCGCGCACGCGCTTCCGAAAATCGAAGTGGGCCTTGCGGTCTTGGAACGCGAGCTGGGCCACGGGAAGGATTATCTGTTGGGATCCGATCCGACTCTGGCCGACTTCTACGTCCTGCCGAGCACGTACGCGTTCGGACTGACGAAGGAAGGACAGAGCATGTATCCGAAATACCCGGCCTTCTGCCGATGGCGGGAGAGGATGGAGGCACATCCAACCGTGCGAAAGTTTCGCGCCGCATTGCCGCCGCACGCTCCCATCGAGCACGCGCGGCAATGGGCGGTCTCGCATCGGCCCAAATACTGATCCGCCGATGGCGGCGTTCGCATGCAAGGCAAAATGGAGGATCGCATGAAATGGATCACGCGCGAGCACGTCAAGGTCGACCGGGTCGCCTGCCCATGGCTCATCAAGAAATTTGTCGACAGGGACGCGGAGTTCATTTTCGTCCCTGCCGACAAGGTGGTCGACGAGGCTAAGCGCCTGAACGCAATCCTCTACGACGTGAAAAACGTCGAGTTGGGGCATCACGGCAAGGAGTGCTCATTCGAGGCGATCTTGAAAAAGTACAAGTTGAGCGACGACCCTGCGCTGCTGCTGTTGGGCAAGATCGTCAACGGCGCCGACACCGACAATACGCTCTATCAGCAACCGGAAGCGCCGGGCCTCGAAGCGATCGCGGAAGGTTTCCGCCATCTGGGCTTCAAGGACGATCACGCGCTGAACGCCGCCGAGTGGATCGTCTACGACGCGCTTTACGCTTACTGCCGGGAGATGGTGCGGCAGGGCAAGCACAACGGCGATTTCGTCGGGCCCGCTCCATAGATCCACCAACGCGATGGCGCGCCTCGGCCGCGGGTGATCGCTGACCAAGACCGCCGAAGGGCCGCAACCGACTTGGTCCCGCTCGCCGGCGCGGCGTTGGCGATCGGAAGGACACCGAGATGCATCTCTCTCATCCGTCTATTTTGCTGGCCGCCAGCCTCGTCACGTTCGGCGCGATGCAAGCCGTCGCCGGGGAGCTCTGCAAGCCGGCGTTGTCGTTACGGGATGTTCGCATTTCCGAGCCGCGCGAATTCACCCGCCTCAAGGAGACCGCGCCTGATCTGCGTTTCAGCGAGCGATTCACGTGGGCTTCAGGGCGGTCCGAGGTGTCGATCGACATGTGGTGGGACGAATGGTTTGAGGGCTATCGCATTGCCCACATCGCCGCGTGCCCATGTCGCGACTAGTGTGGCGGTTCAGAAGTCCGCATCATTTTTACAGCGAGTCCGAAATGCGGACTTCTGAACCAAAGCCACACTAGATCAATAAGTTGCTAGTGTCCCTCGATTCCGAAGTTCGCAAACGAGGCTGCGGCACAATGATGCGAACTTCGGAATCGGGACACTAGCGCGTCGGCATTGAGATTGGCTTCGGCGGGCCGATTCACCAGCGCCTTGCGAGATACTCCTCCACGCATGCAGCCGATGCCTTGGCATAGGTTCCGCGGCGGCTGACCACCGAGCCGGTGAGGCGGCGTAGCGCAAGCGCCATCTCCGCGGCCTTTGCCACCACCGCGATGCCGTTGAGCACCAGCGCGCCGTCGATGATGAATGGGCGCTCGCGCGCAAACAGCAGCATCGGCAGGCCGCCCGCCGGGATGATGACCTCCGCCCCCGCCGCGACCAGCGGACGGACCTGCTCCACGAAGTCGGCGCGGACGCGCGCGTAGCTCGTATCGTCGGTGAAGGCGCGCATGAAACCGGGCAGGTCCACGTGAATCGCTCGCACGCCGGTGACGCGCTGGTCGAGGCCGTGCGCTCTCACCTGCCGCTCGTGCCAGTCGATGAAGACCGGATCGATGGTCACGAGACCAAGTTGGCGCCCCATGCTCAATGCCGCGAGCAGCGTCGTTTCACCGAGACCGACCACGGGAATGTCGACCGCGCCGCGGATTTCCAACAAGCCGGGCTCCTGGAAGTGACCGATGACGAAGGCGTCGTACCCTGCCCGCTCCGCGTCCAGGGCATTGCGGATGGTCTGCGCCGCGCAGCGAAATTCCGTCAGCGGATGGAAGAGGTGGTCGGGAGGATCGAGGCCATGGACCTCGAACCGGATGCCCGGAGCGGCAGCCGCGTCGAGCAACGCTTGCAGCCGCTCGATGTAGGGCGTCTGCTCGACCGGATGAACAAAGCTCTGATACCACAGCCGCGCGGGACGGGAAGGTTCGGCCATGCGCTATCCCCCAGCGTCAATGATGCGCGCCCAGGCAAGGCGACTTTGCGCCTGATCGCGACCGGACCGCGGACATCGCGGGCAGGTCCCAATCGTGCCGGGACCGCACGTCACGAAGCTTGCGATGCCGGCGCGGTCTTGGGCGGGCGCGCTTGGGCAGGCGCGGAACGAGCGCACCTTAATCGGTCCCAATGTCGCGGTCACGGCGCCGCTCCTGCCTCCGGCGTCAATTTGTCGACGCGGCGAAGTTGCGGGAATGCCCACATCCAGATCAGCATCACCGCGATCGTGCCCAAGCCGCCGATCAGCGCGGACGGCACCGCGCCCAGCGCCGCCGCGACGGCGCCGGCGCGAAATTCGCCGAGCGAGCCCGAGGAGCCCGTGAACATCGAGTTGACCGCCAGCACCCGGCCCAGCATCTCGTAGGGGGTGCGCATCTGCACCAGCGATTGCCGGATGACGACGCTGATCGCGTCGGACGCGCCGTAGATCACGAGCGCGAGGAATGACAGCGCGATCGAGGTCGACAGTCCGAAAGCCAGGCTCGCCAGCCCGAAGATTCCGACCGCGGCGTACATAATGCGGCCGGCGTTGCCGGCGATGGCGCGGCGCGCGAGAACGACCGAAACGGCCAGCGCCCCGACCGCCGGCGCCGAGCGCAATAGGCCGAGCGCCCACGGCCCGGCCTGCAGGATATCGCGGGCGTAGATCGGCAATAGCGCGGTCACTCCGCCGAGCAGAACCGCGAACAGGTCGAGCGAGATCGCGCCCAACAAGATCGGACGGCTGCGGATATAGCGAAAGCCGGCGAACAGCGTCTCGAGATTGATCGGCTTGCGCTCTTCGCTGCGCCGCGCGACGCGGATGAGACTGATCAGCACGCTCGCCGCGATGAAGACCGCGGTGCAGATCGCGTAAACGCCGGTTGGGCTGAGCATATACAACAGCCCGCCGAGCGAGGGTCCGCAGATGACGGCGGTCTGCTGCGCGCTCACCGAGGCGGCGATCGCGCGCGGCAACAGCGTCACCGGCACGATGCCGGGCAGCAGCGCGTGGATGCTCGGCATTTCGAACGCGCGCGCCGTGCCCGACACCAACAGAATGGCCAGCATGGCGTCGCGGGTGAGCGAGCCGCGCGCGGTGCCGACCGCGAGCGCGAGCGCGGCCAACGCCTTGCCTATCTGACAGGTGGCGACGACGATGCGCCGGTCGAAGCGGTCGGCGACCTGGCCGATGACCACCGACAAGACCACCAGCGGCACAAATTGCACCAGCCCGACCAGGCCGAGGTCGAACGGATCGTTGGTGAGCTCGTAAATCTGCCAGCCGACCGCGACCCCCTGCATCATGTAGGCGCCGTTGGTGAAGGTGCGCGCGCACCAGAACAGCACGAAC
>VAZL01000272.1:12707-18443 GCA_005883445.1 Alphaproteobacteria bacterium
TGGCGAGCAACGTGTCGATCAGGCGGCTGTCGAGGATCACGATCTTCTCGGCAAAGCGGGCTTCGCCGTCGTCGAGCACCACGTGATCGTGGTAACGGCCGGTGGCGAACAACGTGGTTTCGCCGCTGTGCATGACCCGGGCAACGATGAAACTCGTCTGCGCGCGCACGGCGCTGCCCCCGGCGGACGCAAGAAGCGGCACCCCGATCACGTGGCGGTAACGCTGCGCTTCGTAGACGTTGGCCTCGCGCAGCGAACGCACGCGGTCGCGCAGCATGGCGCGCGAGGTTGCATAGATCATGCCGAGCGGCAGGCCGCGCTCGAAATTCTCCGCCGTGGTAACGCGGTAGCGGCCCTGCTCGGTGAAGAAATCCGGCCACGCTTCGAGCTTGTCATCGTCGATCGCCTGGGCGTAGCGGGCGTTGAGGTCTTCGACCGTGAGCTTGAGCTCGATGTTCATGTCGACCTGGACCACGCAGCGCCCACGGCGCCGCGCGCCGCTCGTGCTTTCCCGCGGCGAATGCAGGCTGGGGCGTAGCCGAGGAGCTTACGGACGTTGAGCCGACTGTGGCAATCCACTCGAGCCGTACTTCTTGCGGCGCTGGCGCAGGTCGCTGCCGGGTCGGCCGGGGTTCGCCTAATCTGTCGGGCGGCCGAGCGTGTCGGCCAAAAACAGGAGAGCCAAATGCGAGCATTACTTGCTGCCGCCATTGTCGCCGTGGGAGTGGGTGCGCTGAGCGCATCGAACGCGCTTGCCAGCGCTGCCAATGGCGCAGCCATTGCGAAGGCGGCCGACGAAACGAGCCAGGTTGTCGCGGTGGCCGGCGGTTGCGGTCGCGGCTGGCACCGCGGGCCGCGCGGCGGATGCCGTCGCAATTGAACGCACCAACCCGCAAGCGCATCGGTCCTTGACCGCCCGTCAAGGACCGATGCGATTCTGCATCTCGCAAGGATTAGGCCCCTCGTTTCGCCCGCCAGTGAATACCGCGCGCGAACATCGTCTGCAGCAAGGTGCGCGGTCGTGTGCACGTCATCGTTCAATTTAGGTTGGAGAATGCTGAAGCCACGATTGCTCGGTATTTTTCTCCTCGCGGCGGCGCTGATGTCCACAGGCGCCGAATCTGCGGTCGCTCGATCTGCAGATGACAACGATGTTTCCGTGCCGCCCGAGTGGAAGAACCAGATCATCGCGGACCTCGAACACAACAAACGCTATCTGTCTCGCACTCGAACCCGCGGCAAAAGCGGCGTCGTAAGATTCGAATTCAACATGAGCCGCTCGGGGTGGGTGCTTCCGGGGACCCGCATCGTAACCATTAACCCTGAACTCGGCCGGGCGGCGCTCCTCCTCATTCAGCAATCACAGCCGTTTTCGCCGCCGGAACATGTCAAGCTTCCCGATGCATCGTTTCGCCTCGTGGTGCCGATCCGCTTCGAGAGTATCCCTCCCCGGGAAGCGGGGCTTGCGGATGCGGAGCGCCGCAAGCTGCTCGAATGCTACGAGGCGGATCGTCAGGAGCTCGAGTATCAGCGTCGCAGGGCGGCGTATCGGCACGCGGAGCCGCCGACCACGGTCAATCGCATGCCGGAGGGTTGTCTCGAGGCAAAGCAGCAGGAGGAAGAGCGTCAACGGCAGGACGCGGAACGCAAAGAGAAAGACGCGCGCGCTGCGCTCGAGGAACACCAACGTCAGGAGGCAAAACCGAAGGGGCTGGAATACGCGCGAACGTCGGGGACAACCTGGAGGATCACGCGCAAGAACGATGCGACCACCGACGACGTCGACGCGACGGTCGAATCCGTCCAGAAGAATAAAGATGGCGCCTTCGCGTCCGTGGAAGGAGTTTGTAGGAACGGAACGATTGTCTTTTTCGCTACGCTCGTGGACGAGGCTGGAGCGGCGTCGTTGGATTTCTCCGACCGCGTCGACGGCTACCGTGGAATTCGCACCACGTATCGCGTCAATGACGAAATCCCGTCACAAAAACTTATTCCGCAATATCAATATTCCAACAGATTCTTCATCGTCGCCTTCAGCGGCTACAAGCAAAGGGTGGAGTGGTTGGATTTAGGCGCTCATTTTGGAGTTGATGAATTTCTACTTCTCGACTCCCCGCCGCTCGATACCACTTGGCGCATCATTGTCGAGATAAACGCCGCGCAGAAGCCGATCATCATTCAGCTTCCGATTTATGACGACAACGTGCAGGAATTCATACGGGCGTGCAAATGACGCTCGTTGGACGCGGCCCCGTCGGGGCGCGGTCGCGAAGATGGCCGCGTCCCTTCCTCGCAAGACGCGCCCGGCGGGAATGCGACCGGAACGACACGATTGCACTAAGCCGCTTCGCGGCCACTGCGCGATGAGCAGTTGGGCGTCTTCCTATGGCGTCGCGGGCTTCAATGACCGCAGGTAGGCCACCAGAGCGTCGAGGTCGTCGGCGCTGATGTTCTTGTACCAGTCGAAGGCCATGAGCGGCACCAGCGCACGGTCGGGTCGCACGCCCTGAGCAATCGCGTTCTTGACCTGCGCATCGCTCCATCGCGCGATCCCGGCGTCGTTGGCTGGTGTGACATTTGTGCTGGTGATCAGCCCCCCGCCGTGCACCTCGAACTCCCTTCCGCCGGCGCCGACTTTGGTCATGTCGCTGCGGCCATTGACCATCGGTGTGTGGCAGTCCATGCAATGTCCAAGTGCCGTCGCGAGGTATCGGCCGTATGCGACTTTGTCGGCGCGCGGCATATCGGGCACGCTGGTGACCGTGGGCCCGTACTGAGCTGGCAAGGGGATTTTGTAAGTCGACTTCTCGGTCTTGTTCTTGATCGGCTTGACTGTGCGCAAATACGCGACAATCGCGCGCGCGTCGCTATCCGACAAGTTGCGATAGTACTCAATTGGCATGGGTGGACCAATGATCGTGCCGTCCGGGCGCTTGCCGTTGCGGATAGCATCGACGATCTGATCGTCGGTCCAATTGCCGATGCCAGTCTCCTTGTCGGGCGTGACGTTGGGGGAGACGGAGTGAAAGATCGGCGCGTTGATTACGAAGCCCCCGGCCAGCTCGCGATCGGCCATTGGTTTGCCGTCGCGGTCTTTGGGCGTGTGGCAGTTGCCGCAGGCGACGATGCTCTGCATCAGATAGGTGCCGCGTTCCAGAGGCGTCTCCGCATGCACGGCCAATGTCGCGAGACACAAGACTCCCAGTGACAGCGAACCTGCGCGGAAACTCCTTGTCAGACCTGCAGTCATGATCCTTCCTCTCTCCTGTTGAGGGCTAGGCAAAGGGCTTTTCCTGTTGAGGACTATGCGAACGGAAAACTAGGTGAACGATGGACGGCCTGGTGAGTGCGCGGTTGATCTCGGCGAGCCTCTAGATTTCCATATACCCGCGATAGGCCTTCCAGAAGCCGCGGACCGCCGCCTCGGTGACGCGGTTGTCGTCGGAGGCGACGCTGGCGCCGCCCATCTCCACGACCGAAAGCAAATCGGCGGCGTTAGCGACCGCGCGCTGCACGAAGCCGGGCGCGGCGCCATCCTCCATCGAAATATATCCGGCCGGGCCGATCAGGTTGGCTTGCCGCAAGCGGCGCTCGGTCATGTCGTCATCGTCGCTGGTGAAGCCGAAGCAGGTCCACGCGAGCTCGGTCTCATCGAGGCCCTGCGGCACGAGGCGCCGCACCGCTAGGCTATTGCGGGTCTGCTGCAGCACGAAGGTCGGAAACACGGAAAGAATCTGCAGCCCGATGCCGTCGCCGAACTCGTCGACCGCCTCCAAGAGCTGCGGCGCCTCGAGACCGAATCCTTCCTGCGCCGCGCGCATACCGGCCTGCTCGTATTCCCTGCTGCCGGTGTCGGCGGCGAGCGCGTAGCTCACGTGGTGGCCGCCCGAATCGCTCACCACGATGCCGCCCTGCTGCGACAGCCGGTTGAGCCGAAAGGTGGTGAAGAACGTGTGCAGCAAGCTCGCGTGGTAGGTGTCCTTGACGTTCTCCATGTAGAGCTTCCAGTTGCTCGGCAGCGTCTGGCTGTAACCGCCGAGGATCTTCACCGGCGCGCGCATCACGCGCCGGATGCGTGCGACGATCTCGGACCCGAGATAGCGCTCGAGCGGCGGCGCGTCGGCCGAAAGCGTGCCGAACACCAGCCCCGCGAGCGTCTCAAGCCGCAACTTGCGCGGCCCGTATGTCTCGGGGCGGCACTCCTGCGGCATGCCGCCCTTGCCACGCAAGCCCTTGCGGAACGCGACACCGGTGAGGTTGCCGCAAAGATCGTAGCTCCAGTTGTGGTAGACGCAGACGATATCGCGCGCCTCGCCGCACTCGTTGAGCACCAGCAGCGATCCGCGATGCGCGCAGCGGTTCTCGAAGGCGTGAAGCATGCCGTCCCGGTCGCGAGTCACCACGACGGGCATCGCACCGAGGCCCGAGCGGCGATAGGTATTGGGATTGGGCAATTCGGCTTCGAGACAGAGGAAATTCCAGGTCGGCCCGCGAAAGATGCGCGCCTGCTCCTCTTCGTACACGTCGCGATCCGAATAGACCCAATAGGGTACCCGGGTGAGCCCTTCCGCCGGCCAGCGGCGTCGCTCGGCTGCAATCGTCATGGCATCCTCTCGAGCGCGCTCTCCCTCCCAAGCGCACCATCCGATGCGCCCCGGGGCGGCGATGTCGGTGCGCGCAACTCGGGCGTGGCGGGTTCTGTGGATATACTCCGCGCCGACATCACACAACATCGATTACAGGTCGCGATCCACCGAGCGGGCGCTTTGCAACCGGCGCCGCCGGGGTGTTAAATTTGCGCCGACGCGAGGCAGTGGGACCTGCCCCGCAGGACGCCCGCAGCGGGAGGACACCATGCAGCCCGAACAAGATCGACCGGCCGTCGGCATCGCGCCGAACAATCCGGTATTCGACCTGCCGGTCATCGTCGGCATCGAGCAAGGGCTCTTCGCCAAGGCGGGCCTCGACGTGCACTTTTCGGCCAGCTATGCGGACCGCGAAAAAGACAATGCGCAGACGCCGTTCATGGCGCGACTCAAGGAGAATCTTTTCGATCGCGGTTCCGCCGACAGCTACAATGTCTGCGAATGGGCGAGCATCGATCGCCTGGAGCGCGGCAAGCGCGGCGGCAACATCGCGGCGCTGCGCGCTGCCGTCGCGGCGCAAGCAATCCTCAGCTTCGACGACAAGCTCCAGGTGCCACGCGACTTATCGGACGTACCGGTCATGGTGCAGGAGCTCACCGGCTCGCACTATACGACCATACAGATGCTCGAAAGCGCCGTCGGCTCCCAGCAAGTCAAAATCCAGAGCGGCGGGCTGCCGCAACTGCGCTATGCGGCGCTCAAGGCCGGCGACGCTCGGGCGATCGCAGTGATGGAGCCATTCATCAGCCTCGGTCTCAAGGACGGCGCCCATATCATCGCCGCCTCCTTCTATCGCGGCGGCGAGGTCATCTCGGCCGATCTGACGCCGGAGCAGCGCAAGGCGTATTACGATGCCGAGAACGAGGCGGTCGACCTGATCAACGCCGACTTCTACAAGTACGCCCACCACGTCACCGCCCACGCCAAGGGCGCCTTGAAGCCGACGGAGCTGCTGCGGACGTTCGTGCGCTACAAGCACGTCGATTATTACGACGTGACACTGTTCAACCGCGCCTACGACTGGATGAAGGCGCGCGGCATGAGCGAAGGCCAGAGCCAGCATGCGGCGCTAGTTGTCGGCTGATTTACC
>VAZL01000272.1:18723-20788 GCA_005883445.1 Alphaproteobacteria bacterium
ACGGACGGTCCGACGCCGGGCTATACGACGCTGCTCGCGGAAGCGACGATAGAGCCGGGCGTTTCCGTCGCCCGACACACGCATCCGGGAGTCGAATCCGCTTATGTCATGGAAGGCGGCTTCGAGCTTCCCATCCAAGGGCAAGCGACCCGCACGATCAAAAAAGGCGATGGCTTCCAAATACCGCCCGAAACCCCCCATGCGGGCGGCAAGCCTGGCGACGCCAAGACCGTCATTCTCATCACCTATGTCGTGGAGAAGGGAAAGCCCCTCGCCTCTCCCGCTTAGGCGTCGGCCGACGCTCGTTGCTTGCCACGCGGCGCTCGCGGACCGAAGTGTAGGATGACCCGAGCGAAGTCCCGTCTGTAGCGGCAGCGCCGGCGCCGTCGGCTATCACCTCGCCGATCGACGGCGCTGCTCGCAGGCATGGTGGTGAGCATTTCTGTACGGAAGCGCCATGAGACTTCCACGCCGTCGATTTCTGCAGCTGGCAACGGGCGCTTGCGCGCTGCCGGCGCTATCGCGGATCGCGAGCGCGCAGAGTTATCCGACGCGGCCCATACGGCTCGTGGTTCCATTCCCGCCGGGCGGGGCGTTCGACACCATCGGGCGCCCGTGGGCGGACCGGATGAAATCTTTGTTGGGCGCGGTCATCATTGAGAACATCGGCGGCGGGGGCGGTTCGGTCGGCGCGGCGCAAGCCGCTCGCGCCAGAGCTGATGGCTACACGCTCCTGCTCGGCGGTGCGACCACCCACATCACCGAGGCGCTGCTCAAGAACCGGCCGCAGTTCGACCCGCTCCAGGACCTGGAGCCGATTTCCGGCGTGGCAATTACCGCCTTCGCGCTGGCGGTCCATCCGTCCGTGCCGGCCAATAATCTCGAAGAGCTGGTCGCCTATGCCAAGGCCAATCCAGGCAAGCTGTCCTATGGCTCCGCCGGCACGGGCTCGCTCCATCACCTTACCGCCGAAGCCTTCAAGCTGCGCGTCGGCGTCCCCGATCTCATCCACGTGCCCTACCGCGGCGCGGGGCCGGCGATCGCCGATATCCTCGCCGGACAGATTCCCATGATCGTGCCGGCCATGACCAACATCGTGCTCGAGCTGCACCGCGCCGGCAAGCTCAAGGTCCTGGCGGTGACTCATGGCACGCGGCTCACTGCCGCGCCCGAGCTTCCGACCGCCGTCGAGCAGGGCTTCACCGACCTCGTCGCGCCGAACTTCGTCGGCGTGTTCGCGCCGGCAGGTACGCCGAAGCCGATCATCGAGCAGGTTGCGCAGGCGAATCTTGCGCTGCTGGCCGACGGCGACTACCGGCAGCTGCTGATCTCCGGGACGTTCGAGCCGCACGGTGACCTCGATCCGCAAGCATACCGCCGCTACGTGGAAAACGAGCTCGCGCGCTGGGCCCCGATCGTCAAGACGCTGGGCTTGAAGATCGATTGAGTGCGCGCGTCTGCTTCGCCGCGATCGCTGTGCGAATGTGGGCGCCGCTGCCCATCCTCGCGATGTGCCGCACGCATGAGTGGGCACGGCGATGGGCAGCTCCCTGCCGATGCGAACTCCTGCGCGACAGCAAGCCGCATCTCAAGGCTTTGGGCGCATAACCTGCCGTGACCTCCTTCCCAGACGCACAGGCAACCGGGTAGCCTCATGCGAAAGCTACCAGTGCGGTATCCGCCGCCAATGACAACGATCGGTCGCGCGCCGATCCTTCCGGGAGGGTCCTCATGTGCGAACTGTGCAGACGTCGTTTTATTCGCGGCGCGGCCGCGCTCGGTCTGACCGGCGCAGCTGGACTATTTTCGTCGCCGCTGATGGCGCAGCCGCGGCGCGGCGACGCTCCCGCCTCGAAGCTGCCGGCGCGCGGCGAATTCACCATCGCCAATGCTCATGTGATGACGATGGACGGCGCGCTCGGCGATATCCCCGGCGGCTCGGTCCACGTGCGCAACGGCGAGATCGTCGCGGTCGGCAAGGATGTGAAGGGCGGCGGGCAGAAGATCGACGGCACGGGCATGATCGTCATGCCCGGCTTGGTCGAGACCCATTGGCATATGTGGA
>VAZL01000942.1 GCA_005883445.1 Alphaproteobacteria bacterium
CGACAATGCCGAGCTCGCATCGGTGCTGGCACACGAAATGGCGCATGTGATCGCCCGCCATGCGGCGATCCGCGAAGATCAGGTCAAGCAGGCGGCGCTGGTCAGCCGGGTCGCGACCGACGTGTTCAACGATCCGCAGATGGGGGCGCTGGCGCTGGCCAAATCGAAAATCGCGCTGGCGACGTTCTCGCGGGCCCAGGAGCTCGAAGCCGACGGCATCGGGGTCGGCATTTCCTCCCGCGCGGGGTTCGATCCCTACGCGGCGGTGCGCTTCCTCAATTCGCTCGGCCGCAACGCCGAGCTCAAGCCGCAATCCGGCCTGGGCGCCGACCCGCGCTCGCTCGATTTCCTGTCGTCCCACCCGGCCACGCCCGAACGAGTGAAGATCACCCAGGCCAATGCCCGGCAATTTTCCGCGCCCGGCAGCGGCGAGCGCGACCGCGCCGCGTATCTCGCCAGCATCGACGGGCTCGTCTACGGCGAGGACCCCAGCGAGGGTTTCGTGCGCGGCCGGCGCTTCATCCATCCGCGGCTCGGCTTCACGTTCCTCGCCCCGAGCGGCTTCGTGCTCGACAACACGGCGCAGGCGGTGCTCGGGGTCAATCAGGGGGGGGGCGAGGCGTTGCGCCTCGACGTCGTGCAAGTGCCGGTCGAGCAGAGCCTCGCCGATTACCTGGCCTCCGGCTGGATCGAGAACATCGACCACGGCTCGATCGAATCGACGAGCATCAACGGCTTCCCGGCCGCCACCGCGATCGCCAGGGGCGAGGAATGGACGTTCCGCCTCTATGCGCTACGCTTCGGCAGCGACGTGTACCGGTTCATCTTAGCCAGCAAGCAGCAGAGCCCGGAGATCGACCGGGCCTTTCGCGACGCGGTCGGGAGCTTCCGGCGCATGACGCTCGCGGAGATCGAAGCGGCAAGGCCGCTGCGGCTGAAAATCGCGACGGTCAAACCCGGCGATACGCCGGAGCATCTGGCGGCCCGGATGGCGACGACGGACCGGGCGCTCGACCGCTTCCTGGTGCTCAACGGGCTGCAGCCCGGACAGGCGCTCAAGCCCGGCGAGCAGGTCAAGCTGGTGGTGGAATGAGGCTCCTTCACCTTCTCCGCGCAAGCGGGGAAGGTGAAGCGGCGCCCCGGAACGACAAAGGCCCGGCCGAACGGCCGGGCCTTTGTGCATTCGATGGATTGCCGATCAGGCCGCTTCGTCTTCGACCAGCGCCTCGGCGGCCTCGCCTTCCGGTTTGGGACCGCGCCGCGGGCCCTTGGCAAGCGCCGCCTTGCTCGGGCTGCGATTCCGACCGGAACAGGTCGCGCACCACTTCGGCGATCGCGACGATGTCCCCGGAGTTGATCTTCGCCTCGTATTCCTGGGCCCGGCGCGACCACATGGTGCGCTTGATCCGGGCGCGGCCCTTGAGGGTCTCGAGCGCGCGCTTCACGATCGGCGGCTCGGCGAGCTTGCGCATGCCGACGGAGGCGATCTTTGCGGTCGGCACCCGCAGCGTCATCTTGTCCTTGACGAAATTGATGACGAACAGCTCGAGCTTGTAGCCCGCCACCTCCTGCTCCTCGATCGCGACGATCTGGCCGACGCCGTGCGCCGGGTAGACGATGAACTCGGTGGTCTTGAAGCCCTGCCGCTGGGTCGCGCGCGGAGCCGCACGCTCGGGCAGGACCTGGACCGGCTCGGGCGTACGCTGGATCGGACGCGAGGCCTTCTTGTTCTTTGCAATCATGCCGCTCGGAGCTCCTTTATTGGCCTTGTTGCGAGCCACGGTCTTGGCCTTGCGTGCAGCGGGACGGGCGGTGCTTCGCGACGAAACGGCCGTGCTCCGCCGGGTGCCGGCGGCAGCCTTTCGCGCAGTAATCTTCTTCGGACGTTGACGTGCTTTTCCTGCCACAGCTCGCGCGTGGATGTTCACGCTCCTCTTCGGCGGTTCCTCGAAAGTCGTCCCGAAAAAATACGCTCCCCACGGGGAGCGCCTCGGGCTTCATGTTTGGCAGCTATATATCACATTTGCCGCAAAAATCAATGCTTTGCGGCACTGCAAAACGGATTTTTCAGCGCCAAACCGCCAAATCCCGGATATCGGTTAACACCGTGGATCGTGGCGAAAACGGCACGGATCAGTCCCCGGTTCCGGGATTCGGGGAAAAATGCTGCTCTTTGCCCGACACCCCCTCCCATTCCTTGGCGTCGGCAGGGGGATCCCTCTTGACCG
>VAZL01000273.1:0-2162 GCA_005883445.1 Alphaproteobacteria bacterium
GGCATCGAAGTTCTCACGCGCCAATCGCATGCGCAGGTTGCCGCCGTCGAAGCCGCGATCGCGCCAGCGCGCCCGCTCTCGATGCGGATCAACGCGTGGGAATGGCGCTGGCCGCTCAATACCTACCGCGAGCGCGACGCGAGCAAGCTCAGTCGCGCCATGCTCACCCGCCTTGCCGAGGCCGAGGCCATGAGCCTCGACGACTACAGGAAAGACCTCGCGCAGCGCGACAAGGCCCGCGCGCTCTACGCCGCGCTGGCGGCGGAGTGCGACGCCTGCGTCAGCCTCTCCGCACCTGCCGCCGCGCCGCTCGGTCTCGAATCGACGGGCGATCCGAGTTGCACCGCCCACGTCTCCCTGCTCGGCATTCCCGCGGTGTCGCTGCCCGTGCTGCAGGACGACGGATCAAGGTTTTGTTCTAGCGGGGGCGGCTCCCGGGGTTCGCAATTTGCGGAGGCGCCGATGGACGAGCGAGCTGCGGGGCGCGCATTGAGCGCGCTCGAACGCTACCACGACGGGCCGCCCAAGCATCCGCGCCGCTATCCCGACCTGCACGAGCACGTGCTCGCGCTTGCGCGCGCGGGGTTGCTCGTCGTCGTCGACGAGCCGATCAACAAAGACACCGAAATGCACCCCCTGGTGCGCTGGCAATATCGCGGCGGTATTCCCGAGCCGGAACGCAAGGCCTTCCTCTTTACCCAGCCGACGGATTCCAAGGGACGTCGCTTCGACATATCCGTGTTGGTTGCCGGCCTGGCGGCGAACCGCGACGTCTACCGCCTCGGCTTCGGCAAGCCGCTCGACGAGATCGGGGAGACCTGGGTCAAGGCCATCGCCGAGCCGATCGCGCCGCGCCTCATCACGCATGCGCCATGCCAGGAGCTGGTGACGACCGGCGCCGATCTCGAGCGCGACGGCGGCGGGCTCGACAGCCTGCCGGTGCCGATCTCGACCCCTGGATGGGACAACGCGCCCTATCTCTCGGCCGGCCATTTCATCACCAAGGACCCCGACACTGGCGTGCAGAACGTCGGCAACTATCGCGGACAGCTCAAGGCGCCGCGCCGGCTCGGGATGAATCCGTCGGTCGAGCTGCGCGCGGGCATTTTTGCCCATTGGGAAAAATGCAAGGCGCGCGGCGAGCCCCTCCCCTGCGCCGTCGTCGTCGGTTGCCCGCCGGTCATCTCCTACGCGTCGGTGCAGAAGATGCCGGCGCATCTCGACGAGATCGCCGTTGCCGGTGCGCTTGCCGGGGGCCCAATCAACGTCGTGAGGGCCAAGACAGTCGATCTGGCGGTGCCGGCGGAGGCGGAGATCGTCATCGAGGGCCTGATCAACACCGAAGTTTTGGAGCCCGAGGCTCCGTTCGGCGAGTCCCACGGCTACGTGAACCTGCAGGAATACAATGCCTTCATGGAGGTGACCGCGATCACGCGCCGGCGCGAGGCGATCCTGACCTCGTTCATCAGCCAGGTCACGCCGAGCGAATCGAGCGTGATCCGGCGGGTGGCGATGGAGCCGGTCTATCTACACCACCTCACTTCGGTGCTCAACGTGAAAGGCGTGCGGCGCGTTGCCATGCACGAGCCGCTCACCAGCCTCTATGCGGTGATCGGCATCCAGTTCGCGCGCGACACGCCGGCAAGCGAAATCTGGCGTGCGCTGCACGGTGCCTCGGCGCTGCACCGCTTCGCCGGCAAATGGATCATCGCGGTCGACGAGGACATCGATCCGGAAAATGCCGATGCGGTGTTCTGGGCGATGTCCTACCGCTGCCAGCCGCAGCACGACCTCAAGGTCGTGCCGCACAAGGATCCCGGGCATGGGCCGCGCGGCCCGCGCGACGCCGGCGAAAGCGCGGCCGTGCTGATCAATGCCACGCTCAAGGGCCTCTACGCGCCGGTCGCGCTGCCCAAGCGTGAGTTCATGGAGCACGCCAAGGCGATCTGGGAGCGGCTTGGCCTGCCGCCACTCACGCCGCAGCCGCCATGGCACGGCTATGACCTCGGCCATTGGCCGCGGGAGCTCGAACGCCAAGCCGAGATGGCGGTGAGGAGCGAGTACTTCGAACTCGGCAAGCACCTGTCAAACGAACGACGCGGCGACGTCGCTATGAATACGCCGGTCGAGCGCGAGTAGCTCGCGACGGGGCCGCAAGACGA
>VAZL01000273.1:2330-8260 GCA_005883445.1 Alphaproteobacteria bacterium
GCCGGCTCGGCGCATTCGGCGCTCGCCGCCTTCCCGCAGTGGCAGGGCGTGAAGCTTTTGTGCGCGCAGGCGCAGGGCATGTACTGGTTCCTGGTCATGCACAAGGATTTCGGCGGCAAGCGTGGCGATCTTAGCGTCGTGAAGGGACGCAGCATCGGCGCGGCGCCGTGGGTCGACATGGGACTGCGCCGCTTGCTGATCGAAGCCGGCATCGACCTCTCGCGCGATCAAGTGAAGATCGCGCCGGTGCCGGGCGCGCAAGGCGCCGGCGTGAATTTCGGCGTCACCGCGGCGAAGGCGCTGGAGGAGCGCAAGATCGACGGCTTTTGGGCCAACGGCATGGGCACCGAGGTCGCGGTACGCCGCGGAGTCGGCACCGTGGTGCTCGACGTGCGGCGTGGCGACGGGCCAAAGCCGTGCTTCAACTACACCATGGCCTCGATCGCCACGACGGAACAGTTGATCGAGCGCTCGCCCGACGTCGCATCTGCCGTCGTCCGCGCCATGGTGAAGACGCAGGCCGCGTTGAAGGAGAATGCCGCGCGCGCGACCGAGGTGGGCCGCAAGCTTTTTCCGCCGTCCGAAGCCGAGCTGATCGCCGAGCTCATTCGCCGGGACCTTCCCTATTACGATGCCTCGATCTCGAGGAGCTTCGTCGCCGGCATGAACCAATTCTCGCGCGACGTCGGCATACTCGCCGGTGACGTTCCCTACGAGGGCATCGTCGCCACCCAATTTTCGCATTTGTGGAAAGCCGGGTAACGCAGCGCACCGCGTGCGCAGCACCTTTCGGTCAGTCGGGCGCCAGCGGCGGCAGATTGAGCGCGGCGTCGACCAGCGCGTTCGCCTGCGCGAAATCGAAGTTGCGATAGACGTTCTGCTTCACCACGAACGAGGCGCCGCCGTAGAACTTCTCGTATTGCTGGTGGCGGCTGCCGAATTCCGAGCCGATGAAGTCCCAAGCGAGCCGCATCAGCGCCACCTTGGTTTTCGCGTCGGAGGACGCCGAGCGCATGTAGCGCTCGATGTCGCGCGCCGTCTCCTCGCTCTCGAAGTCGCGCAGCGACGACGGCAGCGTGATCATCGCGGCACCCGTGAGCTCGCGGATGATTTCGAGCATGCGGCCGTTGAGCTCGGATTGCAGCGCCATCGCCGAATAGAGCGCGGTCCGCGACGGCCACAGCACCCCGACTTTGTCGATCGGCGCCGTCACCTCATGCGCGAGCAACATATGCTCATAGATCGACACCCAGGCGGCAAGCTCGCCCATCGTGATCTGCACCGCCGGATTGGCGGCATTTCCGGTCATCTCGTTCATGCGCTGGGCGATGCCGATCATGAAGCGCAGCTTGGTGACGTAGCGCACCTGCGCCTGATGATTGCCGTAGAGATGCGATGGCGTCTTCCACCACTGATCGCGCGACAGTTCGAGGTTGCGGTAGATGAAGACCCGCTCCCAGGGCACGAACACGTTGTCGAAGACGACGTAGCTGTCGGTTTCGTCGAAGCGGCTCGAGAGCGGATAGTCGAAGGCGTTGGTCGCCCCCATCGCGAACGGCCGCCGCGGATAAAGCTTGACGCCAGGCGCATTGACGGAAACGGCCAAGCAGTTGGCGTAGTTCTCGTCGCCGGGCTGCAGCGGATGGATGCAGCTCAAATGGATGACGTCCGAGATCGCGCCGCCGGTGGCGAGCTGCTGCGCGCCGCAGATGATGATGCCGTCATCGCGCTCCTTGACCACGCCGGCATAGAGCGTCGGATCGCTCTGCTTGTGCGCGGGTTTGCTGCGGTCGATCTGCGGCGGCACGATGGCATAGGAGGCGTAAAGGTGATTGTCGCGCAGGTGCTCGTAGAAGGCGACCACGTTGTCCGCGAGATTTTGTCCGCCCGCGGCGAGCACGCTCGGCGTCGCGGCGTAGCCGCAGAAGAATCCGGCGACGTGGTCGGGCGTGCGGCCCATCAAGCCGAATGTCGCCTCCGCCCAGGTCTCGGAAAACAAGCGTCGCGCCCGCAAATCGGCATGGCTGTGCGGGATCTGGTAAGCGCGCAGCACCGGCTCGCCGGTCTTGGGCGAGACGAACGTCATGCGCTCACGCATCTCCGGCGCCGCCGCGATGTCGTAGAGTCTCGCGATCGAGCGCGCCGCCTCCCGGAAGGCGAGATGCGCGGTCACGTCCTTGACGCGTTCGCCGTCGACGAACACCTGCCGTCCATCGTTGAGCGAGCGAAGATAGTCGGATCCGGTTCGCATCGCAGCCTACGCCTGCGCGGTTATTCGACGTTCACGACTTTACGCCATTGGCGATGAGCTCGACCAGCTTGTGCGGCATGACCGGCGTTTGCGCGATGCGGACCCCGAAGGGTTGCAACGCGTCTTCGATGGCGGAAATCACCGCTGCCGCGGTCGGAATGGTGCTCACTTCGCCCGCGCCCTTGGCGCCGAGCGGATTGAGCGGCGACGGCGTCTCTTTATAGAGCGTTGCGATCGCCGGCACTTCCATGGCGCTGGGCAAGAGGTAATCGGCGAAGGTCGTGGTGACGGGCTGGCCGGCCTCGTCGTACCCCATCCATTCCAGCACCGCATTGCCGATGCCGTGCGCCACGCCGCCGCGCACCTGGCCGTCGACCATCAAGGGATTGATCAAGGTCCCGGAGTCCTGAAGCGCCACATAGTTGAGAAGCTTGACGCCGCCGGTATCGGGGTCGACCTCGACCTCGGCAACGTGACAGGCATTGGCATAGGCGAGCGCATCGGTTCGCCAATTGACGTTGGCGTCGAGACCGGGGTCGATGTCCGCAGGGAAGCCATAGCCGGGCGCGCCCTTGAGGATACGCGCAAGCTCGCCGAGCTTGATTGAAAGCTGCGACGCGCCGACCACGCGCACCTCGCCGTCCACGAGCTCGAGATCGTGCTCGGCCGCCTCCAGCACATGGCTCGCGAGCTTCTTGGCCTTGTCGGCAACCGCCCGCGCGGCTAGCAGCACCGATGAACCGGCGGTGACGGTCTGGCGGCTGGCGAATGCGCCAAGCCCGAGCGAGACCCCGCCGGTATCACCCGGCACGACGGTGATGTCCTGCGCGCGCAGGCCAAGCTCGCCCGCGCAAATCTGCGCGAGCGCGGTACGCAGGCCCTGTCCGATCGCGGCGGCGCCGGTGAATACCGATACGCGTCCCGTATTCGATACCCGCACCAGGCCGGACTCGAATGGACCACGCCCGGTGCCCTTGATGCCGTGCGCGAGCCCGATGCCGAGATAGCGGCGCTCTCGTCGCGCGGCAGCTTGACGCTGGGGAAAGTCCTGCCAACCCGCCGCCTGCAAGACCTGCGCCTGCGAAGCGGGATAATCGCCGCTGTCGTAGCACATACTGGCGCCGGAGCGCGCCTTGAGCGCCTTGGTATAGGGCATCTTCTCCGGCGGGATGAGATTGCGGCGACGCACCTCCGCGCGGTCGAGGCGCAGTTCGCGCGCCAGGCGATCCATGAGTCGTTCCATGGCGAAGGCCGCCTGCGGGTAACCGGCCCCGCGCACCGACGACACCGGCGTCTTGTTGGTGGCCGCGACGATCACCTCCACGGACAATGCCGGAAGAACGTAGGGCCCGCTCATCATGGACGCCGAGTTGTAGGGGATGTTGACGTCTTGCAGGGCGTACGCGCCGAGATCGTGGATCAGCCGGCCGCGTATCCCGAGGAGTTTCGCATCCGCGCCCGCCGCGATGTCGAGCGACCAATATTGGTCGCGCTCCTGGGCGGCGTTGGTGAAATGCTCGCGCCGGTCCTCGATCCACTTGATCGGCCACTTGAGGAGCTTGGCGGCCGCCACCACGGCGATGTCTTCGGGGTAGACGCAGAGCTTGGGACCGAAGCCGCCGCCGACATCGGGAGTCGCCACGCGCAGCCGGCTCTCGTCGAAATCAAGCAGCGCGGTCAACGATTGGAACAGGTGGTGCGCTTTCTGCGTCGATGCCCACACCGTCATCGTGTCGTCGCGCCATTCCGCGAGAATGCCGCGGCCTTCGATCGGATGGGCGCCGCCGCGATGTTGCCAAAGCTCCTCGTGGAAGACGTGGGCGGCCTTGGCGAAGGCCGCTTCGGCATCGCCATAGGCAACTTTGTAGCTAGCGGCGATATTCGTGTTCAGCTCGCGCCGAACCGCGGGCGCTGTCGTCTCGACCGCGCTGCGGCAGTCCGACACGGATGAGAGCACATCGTAGTCGACCGCGACCTTCGCGGCTGCGTCCTCGGCGACATAGCGGTTGTCGGCGAGCACGATCGCGACCGCCTCGCCGACGTACGACACTTCGCCGTCGGCGAGCGCGAACGACCAGTACCGATCGAGCGGCGCTCCGGAATTCGAGTGGCGCAGCATGCGGCGCTTGGCGAGGACCGGCGCGAGATCGTCGAGCGCGAGGACTGCATGAACCCCTGGCAGTGCCAGCGCGTCATGCGCGCCGATCCCGCGGATCGCGGCGTGCGGATGCGGGCTGCGCACGAACGCCGCGTGCCACACCCCGGGGCGCGCGATGTCGTCGACGAAGCGCCCCTTGCCGACGAGCAGGGCGCCGTCCTCGAGGCGAGGAATGCGCGCTCCAATCAATCCACTCATGTCTCGACCGCGCATGCATTTCGCAGCGCGGGCCTTTGTGAACGTTTCGTCCCGAGACTGCCGCTAGTCCGACATCGCCTTGGCGGCTTTGGCGATCACGTCCTTGGGCATGGCGTAGGCCCCAGCCAGCAAGGCATCGAGCTTGTCCGCGTGGACGGGATTGACCTCTAAGTTGAGCCGTTCCGCTTCGGCGAGAAAGTCCGGGTCCTTGGTCGTGCGCTCGAAGGCCGCGATCAGCGCCGCCTTGCGATCCGCGGGAATGCCGGGCGGGGCCGCGAACGGCCGCGCCATGGCCTGCCCGATCAGCATCAATTTCAGGATTTGACGCTGGTCTACTTGCTTGGCGAGCTCGCTCGCCGATGGAACATCCGGCAGCTCCGGCTGCGTCTTGATCCCGGCTTGAACCAGGATGTTGGCCTTCTTGTTGCCCGTGAGCCAATGCGGGTAGCGACCTTTGAGCGTGCTCCACGACAGCCCACAGAGCCCATCGACCTCGCCGCGCTCGGTCGCGAGTTGGATCTCGTTGGTGCCGGGATAGCCGTTCACCATCTTGATCTTGGCGCCGAACACGTTGCGATAAAGCAGCGCGAAAATGTTGGGATCCGAACCCGCGCCCTCGCCGCCAAAAGTGGCGGGCGTGACGAGGAGATCGCTGAAGGTCTTCACGGGTGCCTCGCGGCCGGCGACGCAGAGGCTCACCTCGTCGGTGACGCTACCGAGCCAGCTGAACTTGGTGCTGTCGAATTCGGCCTTGTCCAGCAACGGCGCAATGCCTTGGCTGCGAGAGAACGTGCCGATGACCGAGCCGTCTTTCGCGGCGACGGAATAAAGATAGTTGGCGGCCTTGAGGCTGCCGGCGCCGCTCATGTTCTGCGGCACCACGTTGGGATTGCCGGGAAGATGTTTGCCGAAATGTCGCGCCAACAGCCGTCCATACGCGTCGTAGCCGCCGCCTACGCTGTAGCCGATGAGGAGAGAAACGGTCTTGCCCTTGTAGAAATCCTCAACCCCGGCGGAGCGAGCGGCCTGCGTCGCGACGGCGGCGGCGAGCGCGGCCGCAATAACGCTGATCGCAAACATCGAGACGCGACCGATCGGACGCATGGCCATCGCGCTCAGTGCTTGGGAAACAGTTGCGAAAATTTCGACCGCAAGCGCTTGCGCAGATCGGCGCTGACATCGACCGTGACCGGGAACGTTCCCTTCAGCTTCTTGTCATAGGGGATGCAGGCATCGATCAGAATGCGATTGTTGAAGTTGCCGGGAAGGAAAAGCGGGTCGCGCTTGGAGGCCCAGGCCTTTTGAATCATGTCGATATCGGTC
>VAZL01000273.1:8315-10046 GCA_005883445.1 Alphaproteobacteria bacterium
GATGTGCAACGCCTGGCGGGCGTGGCCGGGATAGCGCTGGCGAATCTGGATGGCGGTGAAGCGCGTCGCGGGGCCGGCTTCGTGGTTCCACACGCCCAGCACCTCGGGTACGCCGCAGGCGTCGAGCGCGCGCCAGATCTGCGCCGCCCCGGCGATACCCTTGAGCAGGCCGGTTTCATCGACGGGCTTGTGCTGCGGCGCGCAGGTGAGGATCGGATCATGGCGGTGGAGGATGGTCTTCACGTTGACGCAGGGCCGTTCTTGTGTGTCGTCGGAGTAATAGCCCATCCATTCGCCGAACGGCCCTTCCGGCCGCACCTCGCCCGGCACTGTTTCGCCCTCGATTGCGATCTCACAGTCGGCTGGAATCGGAAAGCCCGTATACGGCCCGCGCACCACGTCGACGGGCTCGCCACGCAGGCCGCCGGCGAGATCCATTTCGCCGATCTCCGGCAGCGGGCTCGATGACAGCATGAACAACAGCGGGTCCTGTCCACACAGGATCACCACCTTCATCGGCTGGCCGCGCTCGAAGTATTTGTCGCGATGAATGCGGCCGTGCTTGCCCTCGGTGATCTGGCAGCCGACGGTCTTGCCGTCGTAAACTTGGCTGCGATAGGCGCCGAGGTTGAACCAGCCCGAATCGGGATCCGCGTCATCACGCAGTCGGCGGTACCGATGAAGCGCGCCTTGTCCAGCTCGTGGTGTCGCGGCACGGGAAACTTCAGCACGTCGACGTCGTCGCCTTCGACCACGTTCTCGAGCACGGGGCCGTCGTTCACGAAGCGCGGCGGCAACGGCTTGAGGTCCTGCATGCGGGCGTGATAGGTGCGCACGACATCGACCAGCCGGGGACACTGTCGAACAGCAGCGCCGGCGCGCTGCCGCGGCTCTTTTCCGTGAGCATGTGGGTGATGGCGCCCATCTCGACGTCCCAGTGCGCGCCATCGACTTTGCGCAGCTCCCCCATCTTGTCGACTTGTTCGAGCCAACCGCGCAACCCGCGGTATTGCATCCGCTGTTTCGATGCTGCGTCGCCGCCGGTGCGGGCCATGCTGCTCTCCCTTCCCTAGAATGCTCTATCTATACAGCCGTCCAAATCCGCCGGCAAAGCGCCACCCTGCCACCAGTGCGCTTGTGAGTGACGGCCGAACGGCAAACGTCAGACGCGCGCCGTGATCGCGTTGGCCATCGCGTGCGCGCTTGGCAACTTCGCGGAAACGAGATTATCGGGTGGACGGCGGATCCGCTGGGCCGTCTTCCGGCTCCGTCTCTACCGCCTTGGGACCGCGGCCGCCGCCTCTGCCGTTTCTCGATTTCGATGGCTCTTTGGCGGTGTCGGAGACCTCCTCGAGCGTGGCGCCACGCTGCGGCGCTCCCCGTCCGGCCAATATATCGCGTTGCAGCCGCGCGTAGTCCCTGCGGGTCGTCTCCAGCGCGCCCTGAGCAACGGCGAGCTCGACGCGCTCACGCTGCAGGCTCGCATTGAGCTCATCGATGCGCCGTTCGGTCTTGGCCCGATAGGCTCCGGCGTCGACCTCGATCTCGGCGACGCGGTCGGTCAGCGACTTTATCTTCTGCTCGGCGTGGGCAAGCGCGGTCTCGCGCGCCTTCAGCGTCTCTGCCAGGATGCTCGATCGTTCCGACAGCGACGTCCGCGCCTGCTCGAGCTCGCGGGTCTTGGTGTCGAGCCCATCGCGGGCGACGGTGAGCCGCTCGACAACCTTTTCC
>VAZL01000274.1 GCA_005883445.1 Alphaproteobacteria bacterium
AAGCACGGGGCGAAGCTGCTCTTCGCCTATTCGCAGGCCACGGTGCCGCTCGTCACCGTGATCACGCGCAAGGCGTTCGGCGGCGCCTACGACGTGATGGCGTCGAAGCACATCGGCGGCGACGTCAACTATGCCTGGCCGACGGCGCAGATCGCCGTTATGGGCGCAAAAGGCGCGGTCGAGATCATCTTCCGCGCCGATATCGGCGACGCCAAGAAGATCGCGGCCCGCACCAGGGAATACGAGGATCGCTTCCTCTCACCCTTTGCCGCCGCCGAGCGCGGCTATATCGACGACGTGATCATGCCGCGCGCCACGCGCTCCCGCATCGCCAAGGCGCTCGCGATGCTGCGGGGCAAACGAGTGGAGATGCCGGCAAGGAAGCACGATAATCTTCCGCTCTGATGGCGATTGTATCCGCGACCACGTGGCGAGGCCGACGAGGTCGCCTGTTGACGTGGGATCGTAGGGCCGTTTCTCC
Organism: Alphaproteobacteria bacterium; assembly: GCA_005883445.1. Lineage (GTDB taxonomy): Bacteria > Pseudomonadota > Alphaproteobacteria > Rhizobiales > Xanthobacteraceae > VAZQ01. Next base: position 482 of record VAZL01000274.1, read on the forward strand.
TGACCTCGCATGCGCCCTTCCCGAAACGAGTATGTCGGCGTGCTCGCGGCGATCGCGTCGAGCGCGCTGGGCGGGGTGGCGGGCGGCACCACCCGGTTTGCGATCGGCATGAGCGATCCCGTCACCCTCGGCGTGTTCCGGTTTGGCGTCGGATTTCTGCTGTTGCTGCCGATCGCGCTCGCGCTGCGGATCAAATGGCCGCGTGGTCGGGATTGGCTCGGTGTCGCCGCGCTCGGCGTCATGTATTTCGCGTTCTTCATCGTGCTGTTCAATCTGGCCTTTCGCTACACCACCGCCGCCCGCGGCTCGCTTGCGCTCTCGACTTTGCCCTTGATGACCATGCTCGTGGGCGCCGCGTTTGGAATTGAAGCGCTCGATACCCGCAAAAGCGTCGGCGTGATCGTCGCCATGGCTGGGGCCGCGGTCGCACTCGTCACCGGCCTTGCGGACGCGCCCGCCGGGGCCTGGCGCGGCGACCTGATTATGATCGCGGCCACGCTGGTGATGGCTCTCTATAACGTGTGGTCGCGCCCCTTCATCGTTCGCTCGAGCCCTTTGGCGTATGTCACCGCCGGCATGGGGTTCGGTGCGGCGTGCCTCGTGGCCGTGGCCGCGTGGAGCGACGGCTATGCGAGCGTTGCAAGCTTTCATGGTGCGCAGTGGATGGCGGTGGTTTATCTGGGCGTGTTCGGCGGCGCCGCCGCCTTTTTCCTCTGGGTGTTCGCGCTCGAGCGCACGACGCCGACGCGAACCGCCATTACCCTGACGATCAATCCCGTGTTCGCCTCCGCCGTGGGCGCGCTCACGTTGGGCGAACCGATCGGGATCAACCTCGTCGTCGGTCTCCTCGCCGTGTTCGCCGGAATTTGGATCGCCACGAGCGGGTCGGCGGGCAAGAAGCGTGATAATCTTGCGGCCTAGCGGTCGGCCAGCCGACCGCAAACCGGCGGACCTTGCAAAATCCAGGACAAAAACAACGCCGGCGCGGAGGAGACGATGAAGGCAGCCATGATTTTTCTGGCGGGCGCCGCGCTCGTGTGCGTGCCAGCGCCGGCGTGCGCCGCCGACTATCCGAGCAAGCCGATCACGCTGATGATCGGCTTCGCACCCGGCGGGCCGAGCGACGTGATGGCGCGCATCCTCACCAAGAAGATGGAGGAGATCCTCAAACAGCCATTGGTGATCGAGAACCGCGCCGGCGCTGGCGGCAGCATCGCCGGCGCCGCGGTTGCGCGCGCGGCTCCCGACGGCTACACGGTGCTGCTCGCCACCGGCAGCCTGCTCGCGATCAACGTGAGTCTCTACAAGAACGTCGGCTACGATCCGGAAAAGGATTTCGAGCCCATCGGCCTGATCGGAACGCAGACCAACGTGCTCTACCTCAATCCGTCAGTGCCGGCGACCTCGCTCGGCGAATTGATCGCCTACGCCAAAGCCAATCCCGGCAAGCTCAGCTTCGGCTCGGGCGGAAACGGGACGCCGGCGCATCTCGCAGGCGAATTGCTCAAGCTCGAAGCCAAGATCGACATCACACACGTGCCGTTCCGAGGCACCGGGCCGGCGCTGCAAGCGGTCATCGGCGGACACGTCCCGATGGCGTTCAATCCGCCGTCGCCGTTGCTCCCTCACATCCAGAGCGGCACGATCCGCGCGCTCGCGGTCACGACGCTCAAGCGAACGGAGGTATTGCCCGAGGTCCCGACCATCGCCGAGTCGGGTTTTCCCGGCTTCGAGGCGACGACCTGGCATGCGCTCGTGGCACCGGCGGGGACGCCGAAGGACGTCATCGCCACGCTGCATCGCGCGACCGCTGCGACCGTCAACGATCCGCCGGTGCGCAAAGCCTTGACCGATCTCGGCGTCGACGTGGTGGGCGGCACGCCCGAGGAGCTTCGCGCTTACGTGAAGTCCGAGATTCCAAAATGGGCCGAGGTGGTGAGAGCGTCCGGCGCCAAGGTGGACTGACGCGCAGATGCCCATTCGTCGTCGCCGTAACCTGCGGCGGCGGCAACGCGACACCCGAACGCCGAATGTAAGCGCGCGGACGCGATCTGCCGTCCGCGGACGATCGCGACTCACCGCGAGATGATCAATGCGTGTCCGAGGCGACGGGGAACTCGTGCGTTTCCACTTCGTCGCCGCCGCGCGCCGCATGCTCGGCAAGGCGCAGCCAAGATTGCGCGAGCGTGAGCCAGAAGGGCTTGTCGCGCTCGTCCTCTGCCGCTTGCGCCATCCGCAAGCAGTCTTGCGCGTTGTTGCGGTAAATGTTGTTGGGACTCATGTTTACGCTCCCCGATACGCGGGCTTGAGTGCAACGCAACCAGCCAACCTGGGTAAACTCGTGACCCCCGAGCGTGCCCCGACGGAGAAAGCGCCCTCTAATGTCGGATTGGCTACATATTGCTGGCATTCTGCCCCCGGTACGCGGCTACAGCCTCAAGGCCTTGCGGATTGGGACGGCTCCCGCGATTGCCAAGGAGGCCGGGATGTTTATGTTCGGCCGCCATGCCGCACGCCGCGCCGTCCCGGGATATCGTGATCGTTCACAGCTCCGACCTGCACATAGATCATGACTACACTGCACGGCTGCATGGGGGTGATGGTACCGCCGGGCTCTCCGGCGTCCTGAGCGCCGCCCGCGCGGCCCGCGCGGACGTCGTGGTGCTGGCGGGCGACACCTTCGATTGCCATCGCGTGCCGATTGATCTGCTCGATCGAGCGGCTGCGGTCATTTCGGCGGCGGCGCTGCCCGTGGTGCTGTTGCCCGGCAACCACGATCCCGCGGTTCCGGACGCGGTCTATAACAACGGAGCGCTGGCCGCGGTCGACAATCTTCACGTGCTCGGCGTCACCCATGGGGAGGCTGTCGTGTTCGCGGAACTGGGGCTCGAGATTTGGGGCCGTCCACACCGCGACTATGGCGACATGATCCCGTTCGAACGACCGCGGCCGCGCTCGACTCGTTGGCAGATCGCGGTAGCGCACGGACACTACCTACCGGTGCCGGATCGAACCATCCGATTGCGTCCGTCCTGGCTCATCGGCGACGACGAGCTCAAGGCGACCGGCGCCGACTACATCGCGCTCGGGCACTGGAATCGGGCGGCGAAGGTCGGAGCCGTTGCAGCCTATTATTCCGGCTCGCCGGAATACGCCGGCACCGTCAACGTGGTGCGGCTGACTCCTGCCGGAGAGGTCGCGGTCACGCGCGCCGCGCTCGACATCGCGCGCGAGCCCTCGGCCGTCGATTAGCGCGCGCGCGCGCGACGCGGGAGAACGACATGGAGGTTCGCATGGGTTGCCGCGTCGTTTCACTGCCGCTCGCCTTTTCCATCGCACTGATGGTCGCCGCGCTCGGCGCCGCGGCGCAGTCGCAAACGCCGCCTGGAACATGGACGCAGAAAGCACCGATGCCGGCCGTGCGCGGCGAGGTCGCGGCCGCGGCAGTCGGCGACAAGCTCTTCGCGCTCGGCGGCGGGGTTGCCGGCAAAGCGGTGGCGCGCAACGAGGAATACGACCCCGCGAGCGATCGCTGGCGGGAGCGCGCGCCGCTGCCGCAGCCGCGCGATCATCTCGGCGTCGCCGCGCATGACGGCAAAATCTATACCTTCGGCGGCTTCACCTCCTCGGTGCACCAGGGGGCGGGCGACGTCGTGTTCGAATATGATCCCGCGAACGACCGCTGGCGCACGCTCGCGCCCATGAAAGCGCCGCGCGCCGCGGTCGGCGTCGCCGTGCTGGCGGGGAAGATCCACGTCATCGGCGGACGCGGGCTCGACGTGGTGACGGTTGCAACGCATGAGGTCTACGATCCCGCGACCGGGACGTGGAGCGAAGCAGCGCCGTTGCCGAAGGCGCGCGACCACATGGCTGTGGTCGCGGTGGCGGGCAAAATCCACGTCATCGGCGGACGGCTGGCGGGTCCCGCCGAGCGCACCGGCCAGCATGACGTCTATGATCCGGCCACGAATTCGTGGACGTCGGCTGCGCCGCTGCCGACGCCGCGCAGCGGCGTTGCCGCCGCGCTCTACAAAGGAATGATCTTGGTGCTGGGCGGCGAGCTTCCGCCCAATCACACTTTCCCGGAGAACGAGGGCTACGACGCGGCGAGCGACCGCTGGGCCGCGCTCGCGCCCATGCCGGCCGGGCGGCATGGCTTCGGCGGCGCAGTGATCGGATCGAATGCGTATTTCGTCGGCGGTTCGTTGACGCCGGGCGGCGGCGGGATAACGGATCAATTGATCATGTTCAACCTGCCCTGAACGGCGCACGCCCTGACGCTCGCGCCGAAAACGCGAGCACCCCGGCTGCGGGAACCGGGGTGCTGCAGTTAACGAAAATTTTTTTCCGCTTGTGCGCGCGCCGTTATTGGCTCTGGCCGGTTGTTGAGGGCGGCTGCGCCGGGGGGACGGCGACAGCGGGCGGCGCGGTTCGCGGCGCCATGCCGGTGGTGGCCGGCGGGTTTGCGTCTTCGCGCGCGGTCCGCGTGCTCTCGCCGCCGGCGAACACGAGCGCGAGAATCACAATGATGAACACGGCGCCCGCGATCCATCCCCACATGGTGGGAGCGCCCATCCGGCGCTCCGTCTCCATCTGGCGCTCCATCTCCATTCTCCGATCGAAGTCCCTGGGGTCCGTCATGGCGATCTCCCATCGCTGATGTCCGTGAACAGACAACCCGGTGGGCAGGCGCCTGGTTCCACCCATGGAACCCTTGAGCATCTTGAGCAGCATTGAGGACCGCCTTCGTGCGATGGTTTTGAAGGCAGGCCGACCGCGAACGGCCCCGCTCACTCGCTCGTGTCGTTGTCGTCGAAGATCAGCTGGGTCTGCGTGACGATGGCGGCGAGCTTGCCGTCGCCGCGGGTGATGCGCGTTTCCAGCACGATGGTGGTGCGGCCGCGGTGCAGCGGCATGCAGACGGCGTGCGCGGTGTCGCCTTTCGGCACGGCGGCAAAGAAATTGGTCTTGCTCTCGATCGTCGCGGTGCGGCCGCCGTCG
>VAZL01000275.1 GCA_005883445.1 Alphaproteobacteria bacterium
CACAGATTGACGATCGAAGTGTCATAATGCTTTTATCTCCCCACGCCATAAGAAACGAAAAATAAGGGAGGTGGTCATGGCGACCGCTGGGATCGTCGTTTGCTCGTCCTATGGAATGACGTGCACTGGGTGCAATGAGCTAGTGATTGCACCGAGGTCATCGGCGCACGTCACCAACCACGAAGTCCGTCATTTCTGGTCTTGTGAAAATTGCGGTCACGAGATCGAGATGACGGTTAATCCGCGTATTAACGCCGCATCGAAACTCAGCCAGGGCGTTGAATGGTCGGTCGTCGCGTGAGCAGTCACGCTCGGCGGAGGGCGTTCAGGAACACTGGCAGCGTCGGCTGCTGCGCGCGCGCCGCGAGCGGCCACGCAGCGGCCGCGCCGCCGAGCAGCCTGATGAACGCGCGGCCTTTTCACTCGATCACCTCGTCGGCGAGCGAAATCAGCAAACGACTTACAGGACTGGTCGTGCATTCGATCACGTCTTCCGCACGGACGAGCAAAGTGAGCGGATTTCGATGCCCTCCTTTGCGGTGTTGCAGACGAATGCAAGAGCCGATCCACTCTTTTGATCTAGATCAAGGCTAGGGCCAGGCTAACTGCTGACATCGGAACCGGGCGCGAGACTTGGCTGCGTTCATCGATATGCCGAGTGGCTCCGCTCGCGCAGACTGAGTTGGCAGTGTAATGGAACCGCCCCTGATCGCGATCGTCGACGACGATGAATCGGTGCGAGACGCAACTGAGCGTCTCATGCGCTCGGCTGGGTTTTTCGCCGAGACCTTTTCACGCGGCGCGGATTTCTTGAACTCCCCTGACCTCGGCCGCACTGCGTGCCTAGTAACCGACCTGAACATGCCAGGAATGAGCGGTTTCGATCTACATCGCCGCCTCCAGTCGCTTGGCCGCAGCATTCCCACCGTTCTGATTACCGGAGAGCCGAACGAAAATGTTCGAACCCAGGCCCTCAGTCTCGGAATCATTTGCTACCTGCCAAAACCATTTCGCGACGATGATCTGATTGACAGCATCCACTCTGCGCTTCGCTCGCTGCGGGCATCGGGCGCGGCGGTTTCGCCCCCTGCTTCCGCCGCGCTCGCTGTCTTTAACAAGGCGCCATGAAACGACGATTTCGAGGTCGCCGTCGCGACCTATGAATCCGCCGTTAAACGCTCGGCGGCGGCGCGGATCATCCTGCGGCAGGGCGCGCGCGTGGTTAGGAATTGCCACGAGATGCGTGGAATCGCCGGATTTGCTCCGCATCAGGATGGCGTGCTTGCCTGCGGATCGGGCATCGGCGACGGCGTGGCGCAGTTCCCAACGAAGTGAGGGTTCGGCACCGTGCTTTACTGTCCTCGGTGCTTCACCCCCGATTCAAGCTCGGCGACGAGACCATCGTAGAGTGCCAGAGCGTCGTTGGCACGTCCGTCGGCGCAGGCAGCCCTTGCCTGCATGATCGCGATGCTCGCCTCGGTTAATTTTGCGGACGCCGCATTGGGGACAACAACGAGCGAATGTGTCGTGGTTGCGGCTCAGAAGCTCATCTTGCCGTCAGGACGGAGGATATTGTGATGCTTGTCATCGTGTTTCGCTCTCGCCTAAAACCGGGGCTTCGAGACGAATACGTCGCCCTGGTCGACCGCATGGCCGAGCTCGCCCGCACTATGCCGGCCTACATTTCGCACGAAGGCTTTTTACACCGCGAGACCGGCGAATGCCGCGCATCACGCGGCTTCCAAGAAGTTATTTAGCAAGTGCCTGGTCGAGGACCCCGTAGTGCGCCACCATGGTGAGCCCGACCATAACGGCAACAAGCGCTATCTGCGAGCCGACGCCCAGAATGATATCGTTTTTGATCCGCTTGTCGGTATGAATCCAGCGATGAAATCGCTGAAGGCTCCGCAGCGGTTCATGCGGGAAGTGGGCGTGAATAGTGTGGAGGGGATCGGGCAGCATGGCCCCGAAGGCGCCGAGTAGGATTGACCATAAGCCATCCGACGAGGCGAAAAGCAATAGAGCGCCTAAAATGCCGAGGAGCCCATCGCTACCGATCACAACCACATCCCGCAGAAGCGCGCGATCAAATGTCACGGGTGCACCAATCTTCGGGTTCACCGAGGCAGAACTGATCGCATAATCCCAGTGTGGGATTGCATCGAGCACGAAATGGCTGCCAAAGCCGAGAACAAAAGCTATCGTAGGATGGCTTGGCAGGAAGCTCGCGATGGCGGCGCCGACGATGGCGTGCGTGCTAAGGATCATCTGCTCTTTTCGGCGAAATCACGCCGATCTAACGAATACAAGTTGAATCATTCGTAACCTGGGCATTAAGCCCTTTTAGGAGGACCAATTAAGGCACGCGCGTGGCAGTCCTGGGTCGCGGCCCCAAGCGACATTAGAGGTCACCCGCGAGGCTATTAGTTGCGGTCGGCGCTCGTCGTCGGTCGGCTGATGACATCAACGCTGGAAACCGCGCCTGCCGGGCGCGGCAGAAAAAATACCCTGCCGCGGGGGATAATTTCTGCCCCTTCCTGTGACCTGAAGACGTGTACGCTGGGCCACCAGCTCGGCTTGGGCTTCTGGCCATTTTTCGGCGAGAATCGACGTTATCGATGATCTTAAAGTAAGCGAAAATCTCTCGCGTCGTAAGCTGTTTGATTTCCTCCTCGTTCAAGCAGTCGAGCCGATTATGGAACGCCCGCTCGTCCGCAGACAGTTTGGGATGCTTTTTGGCGCGAGGCATGGCGATTCTACTTGTTTCGGATAATGCTCCCGCAGCGAAATCGGTGAGCGCAGCGATGACGTCGAGCAGGTCTCTGGTCGAGCGCGCCAGCCGGTCGAGGCGGGTGACAATCAGCACGTCGCCGAGCTCGATCCGACGTAGAAACTTGGCCAGTTCGGCCCGGTCAGTCTTGCGCCGCCAACCTTTTCCTTGGAAACCTTGGCACAGCCGCTCAGCAGGCCAAGACCGACCTGACTCGTTTTGACCGCATTAAGAAGTTGAACATGGCGCTCGTTCCACATTCATCTTCGCTGCTTCTTTAGCTCGATCACGGCCCAGGTCGCGGCGCCTGTCATCCCGCCGAGCGCTACGAGCAGCAAGACAAGTTCTGGAGTTCCTATCGGCGTCATTCTCTCAAACTATCGCTCCCCTAGACGATCTGATTTCTATCCCAAAGCACAAATCCATAAATAGCTGTCCAAAAAATGCAGGTCATTGTCCAAAAGATGCACCGCCACCAAAACCACCGGCGGGCGCCGTTGCGGCTTTACGCACCTCCAGCCCATATCCCCCCATCGAGCAGGCTCGGCCGGCGTGGTATCCTGCCGACCCCGGTCCACCAGCATCGCCTAGTCTATGCCCCACCCTCACCGCCGGCGCTTCGGTCCCAAGCCCGACCGGCGCCGCGCCCTCGAATTTCTTGCCGCTGCCCCCGACGGCTGCACCGAGGCGCTGATGTTCGCGAACGGGTTTACGGCCGAGCTGCTAATCGAGCTGGTGCGCGCCGGGCTCGCGTCCGCGCACGCCGAGCGCATGGTGGCCGGCGGCCGGCCGATCGACTGGGTGCAGCGTGCGGAGCTGGCGCAGGTCGGTGTGAGGGCCACGCATATTGAGACTTAAGTAAGTGCGCGCGCAGCCTATCCTGCCGGCGGTTCTTCCCTGCTTTGCTACTATTGCTGCCGCCGAACCCACCAAGGAGATAACAATGGCTAGTTGGTTGAAATGCACCGCGAAGCGGGACGGGGCAGCCGTTTATGTGAATCTGGGACAATGCGGTGAATGTGTATTGGAGCGAGCGCGACAAAGGCACCATCATAGCATTCGTTGGCGGCGAGAAGGATGCCGTCACAGTCCAAGAGAAGCCCGAACAGATAATCAAGGACCGATGAACGCTTCCGTCGTGAGCGGGCTGATCAAGTTGTCGTTCCCGAAAATTCCATCCGCAGGATTCGCGCGATGAGACAGAATCAGCGCATCATCCTGCGCGATGCTTACGTTCTTCAGCTGCTTGATCCGACGATTATGTGGGAAATGTCGGTTAACAATCGCCGCGGTCCATGCGGATCCTAATCTTCCACGGCTACCTGCTGCGCGGCACGGGCAGCAACATCTACAACGCGAACCTAGCGCGATCGCTCGCAGGATTGGGCCATGAGGTGCACCTGTTCTGCCAGGACCGGTCGGCGCAGGAACCGGAGGGTGTGACGATCCATGTGCCCGATATCGGACGGGTGCTCCCCGTGTACGTGGCCGATCGCTATGAGGGTTTCGATGCTCTGCCCTTCCCGGAGCTGGACGAGGCGGCACTCGACAACTACCTCGACGCCAATGTCGCCGCGATCCGCTCCGTGCCGCCCCCTGACTTGGCTCTGGCCAACCATCTGGTGATGGGTCCTGTGATTCTCGCGCGCGGTCTGGAGGGCCGGGCACCCTATGCCGTCAAGGTGCATGGGAGCGCGCTGGAGTACACAGTGCGGCCACACCGGGAGCGATTTTTGCCTTACGCCCTGGAAGGGATTCATGGCGCGTCGGGCGTGCTGGTGGGCTCGCGTCACACGGCTGAAAGCCTGTGGGAGGTGCTTTCCGATGAACCGTCGCTGCCCGAGCGGACACGGCTTGGTCCGCCCGGAGTGGACGTGAACTCCTTCCACCCTCGCCCGAAAGAGGAGGCGGCCATCGGCTTGACCCGGCTTGCCGACAAGCTCGAATCCCACGACACAGCCCCCTGGGGAGGTGAGATTGGCGCGGCGCAGGCACTGCGCAAACTCGATCCGCGCCGTGACCGTATCGTGAGCTACGTTGGGAAGCTCATCGTCTCGAAGGGCGTCGACCTGCTCCTCGCCGCTTGGCCGCTCGTGGTAGCGCGCGTGGCGCAGGCGCGGCTGGTCGTCGTCGGGTTCGGGACGTACCGGAACGCACTGGGCCGGTTCGTGGATGCGCTCGGCCGCAGGGACCTGGAGACACTACAGGAGATCGCAGCCCGGGGACGCGAGCTTGAAGGCGGCCCCCCTGGAGAGCTGAGACATCTGCGCGCCTTCCTTGAGGGCGCGAGTGAGGAGTGGCTAGAGGCGGCGCCTGCGGCAGCCGCGCGCATCCATTTCACAGGACGGATTGAGCACGACGACCTGTCTGGCCTGCTGCCGGTCTGCGAGGCGCAGGTGATGCCGAGCACCTTTCCCGAGGCGTTCGGCATGGTAGCCGCTGAGGCTGCCGCCTGCGGTGCGCTGCCCCTGTCCGCGGGGCACTCGGGAATGGCCGAGGTCATTGCCACGTTGGCGCCCGCGCTACCCGAGGAGCTACGGCCGCTCCTCTCGTTCGAAATCGGGCCCCGAGCCGTGGAGGAGATCGCCACCAAGCTGGTAGCGTGGCTTACCCTCGATGACGCGGAGCGTGAGCGCGCAAGGTTGGCGCTGGCGAAGGAAGCGGCGCGCCGTTACCGCTGGGAAAACGTGGCGAAAGGGGTGATCGCGGCCGCGCAGGGCAGGCTCGACGAGCTACCGTTTCCAGCTGTCGCTGCTCAAAATGCAAAATCTAAGTATCTCGCGTGAAAATTCCCTGTTCCTTGAAAAAATTTC
>VAZL01000347.1 GCA_005883445.1 Alphaproteobacteria bacterium
GCTTCTTGGCCGTTGCTTCGTGCCCCGCGAAAGCGATGGGGATGGTGCGCGTTTACCGCAGCTCGTAGCAATTGACGACTGTGCGCTGAGTGCGCGTCACGTCGTAGAGGATGCCGCACTGGACAAGCGCGTTTACGCCCGGGTGGCGGAACAGGATCAGCGATGTACGATTATCATAGCCGCTCGCATAGCCCGCGATCTCCCATCCTTGCGCGAGCAGTTGGTCGATCGTCAGCGGTGTCTCCGCTGCCGCCAAGCTGGATGCCGCCAGCATCATTGCCAAGAACAGGCCTGAACGCATGCGAGACCCTAAAGCAGCTGGCGGCAATGACCCGGCGCGCGATCAGCGCCGGGCCGGATCGCTCGTACGTTGTTCGGCCGCGCCGCTGCTACTGCACGATGACCGTCGCGCCGATCTGGACCCGGTTATAGAGATCGATCACGTCCTGATTGGTCATGCGAATGCAGCCCGATGACACCGCTTGGCCGATTTTGTCAGGGTCGTTCGAACCGTGAATGCGATAGAGGCTCGCGCCGAGATAGATCGCGCGGGCGCCCATCGGATTGTTCGGGCCGCCCGCCATATGACGCGGCAGATCGGGCCGACGCTGCAGCATCTCCCCGGGCGGCGTCCAGTCCGGCCACTCGCGCTTGTCGGTCACCTGGTTGATGCCGCTCCAGGCGTAGCCGGCGGCGCCTACGGCGATGGCATAGCTCAGTGCCTGGCCGTTGCCGAGCACGAGATAGAGCCGCCGCTGCGCCGTGCTGACCACAATGGTGCCCGGCTTCTGATTGGTGGGATAGCTGACAACCCCGCGCGCGATGGAGGGCCCAAATAAGGCGCCGAAAAAAGAGCGACCTTGAATGTACTGGTCGTAGGGATGAGCTGCGGCCGGCGTGGCGGCAGCGGCAACGCTCAGCATGGCGACGAGCCCAGCCGTTACGATTGTGACGATCTTCATGATGCTAATCCCCTTGTGTTAGGCACCCGGACGGGCGGACCGAGTGACGCCCCTATTGCGCTGTGTCTGTGCAAGACGCCCGCTTCTGCCATCCCAGCTTCCGGCTCAATCGCCGGGGGAATGGCTCCCCGACTATTGGTCGCCTCAGGCCGGTCGAAGGTTCAAATGTAGGTCGCACAGGATCAGGACATTTCGGGCTGGGAAGCCCCGGAACGGTTTTCCCGGCCCGGAACGCGCTATCAAATCCTGAAAGGAAATCCCAAAGGCCTGTAAGGCAATCTTTGTGGTCCGACGCCGGTCACTCACGCCGGCATAATAATCTCGCGCTTTGGTGGATCGGGGCCAAACCGGTTAGGACCACTGGTCTCGCGCGGGAATCCGAGCGCTATCTTGGGAGAGCCGTGACCTCGGATCATTACGACTTCGTCATCGTCGGCGCGGGGTCGGCGGGCTGCGTGCTGGCCGATCGGCTTACAGAAGACCCTTCGGTCAAGGTGCTGCTGCTGGAGGCCGGCGGCTGGGATCGCAACCCTTGGATCCACATCCCGCTGGGCTGGCCGCGGTTGTTCCTGCACCGCATGAACGACTGGATGTATTTCTCGGAGCCCGAGCCCGAGCTTGGCTCGCGCCCGATCGAATGCGCACGCGGCAAAGTCGTCGGCGGATCGTCCTCGATCAACGCGATGGCTTATGTACGCGGCCATCGCGGCGACTATGACCGCTGGGCGGCGTCGGGTCTGCTTGGCTGGTCCTACGCGGACGTGCTCCCGTATTTCCGGCGGCAGGAATCGTGGGAGGGCGGCGCGAATGCATACCGCGGCGGCGACGGACCGCTGACGACGCGGTTCAACCGTTATGCAGATCCGCTCGGCGAGGCGTTTCTGGAAGCCGGCGCAAGCGCCGGGCATCCGTTCACCGAGGACTACAACGCGGAGCAGCAGGAGGGTTTCGGCCGGCTGCAATCGACCGTCCGCCGCGGCCACCGCTGCAGCACCGCGGTTGCCTACCTGCGGCCCGCGCTCGAGCGAGCGAACCTCACGTTGAAGGTCAAGGCACTGGCCACACGCATTGTGTTTCAGGGCACGCGCGCGACCGGCATGGAATATGTGCAACGCGGCACGACGCACAGCGCTCACGCCGCGCGCGAGGTCATTCTCGCGGGGGGCGTGATCAATACGCCTCAGCTGCTGATGCTGTCCGGCATCGGGGATCCGGCGGAACTGAAAGCGGTCGGCATCGACGCGCGCGTTGCGCTGTCAGGCGTCGGCAAGAATCTGCAGGACCACATCTCGGCGCCCATTGCCTATGCGCGCAACGAGCCGGGCCCGCTGCATCGCGCCATGCGCCTCGATCGAATCGCGCGCGAGCTCGCGACCGCGTACTTCCTCGGCAAGGGCATCGCTACGGATCTACCGGCCGGCGCGATGGCCTTTCTGCGCAGTCCCTACGCGCAGAGCCTGCCCGACGTGCAGTTCCTCTTCATCAGCGCGCCAATGACGGCGGGACCCTATCTTGCGCCGTTCAAGCAAAGCTATCAGGACGGCTTCGCCATCCGCGCCGCGTTGTTACGGCCGGAGAGCCGTGGTTTCGTGCGGTTGAAATCCGCCGATCCGCGCGATCCACCGGCAATCGTGCAGAACTTCCTCTCCACCCGGCGCGATTGGGAGGTTCTGCGCGCCGGCCTGCGGATGGCTGAGGAAGTCGGCGCACAGGCGCCGCTGCGGCCGTTCGCCGGAAAGCGTCTGGCGCCGCTGAGCGTCAGCGATGCCGATCTGAACAAGCACGTCGCCGAGACCGGTATCACCGTTCACCACCCGCTCGGGACATGCAAGATGGGCGTCGCGAGCGACCCGACGGCGGTGGTCGACACCAAGCTGAATGTGTTCGGCACCGAAGCCTTGCGGGTGGTCGATGCCTCGGTGATGCCGGACCTTGTCGGTGGCAACATCAATGCGCCTGTCATCATGATTGCCGAGAAAGCATCCGACATCATTCGTGGTCGCGCTGTCCTGCCGCCTGCAACCATCTCGGAAGCCACAGTCAAGGCCACCGTTATGGAAGCAAGTACCAAGTAGCCCGGATTGAGCCATGAGCGCGTTTACGCGCGTCTTCGACGCGCCATGGCGAAATCCGGGATGCCGACGGTTATGGCGTACGTCGGGAAAGTAGTGACCTGTCGCTTCGCACTTGGGAGGGCAGAACCCCGGATGTCGCTTCGCTCCATCCGGGCTACGCTCGCTGCGGCTGCTCACAGCCGCGATTGGCACCTCTTGGCACCTCTTGGCACCTCTTGGCACATCGCGTCATTGCGCCGGGCATCCACGTCGTAGACAGCCGGGACAAGCCCGGCCAAGATCGTGCTCAAGTTCCTGTCCGAGGAATCGTTCACGCACTTGTTTTGGATCGATTCCGACATCGCATTCAGCTCGCAGTCGGTCTTCCGCTTGCTGCTTGAGCATATCTTGTCCGCTTTACCCCAGTTAGCGACCCAAGAGCGGACATTCGGAATCGGCAGCTCCGTGCCATGAGCCACATGACACCTTGTTCAATCGAGGGAACGACGCGCGACAAAGGGCGCAACGGACGCTCCTTCAGGAGCGGAATCGCATATACGAGCGTCTCGCCTGCTCTTCAGCCTCGGCCTATCCTGAAGGGAAGAGCGTCTCGAACAAGCAGCGTGTGATCCGTGACTGCAACGATCCAAACGCTTCTACTGCTGATCGCGGTGCTCGTCGTCGTGGCCGTTGTGGCACGCCGGTTCCACACCGCCCCCTCGATCCTTCTCGTCATCGCCGGCATCGGGCTTGCGCTCATTCCCGGCCTGCCGCGGATAGAGCCCGCCCCAGAATTGGTACTATTCGGGATCCTGCCGCCGCTGATCTACTCGGCGGGCGTCGCCATGAGCTGGCGCGAGTTTCGTTTCAACCTGCGACCGATCACGCTGCTGGCGGTCGGTTGTGTGGTCTTCACCACCTGTGCGGTGGCCGCAGTGGCGCACTGGCTGCTCGGTATGCCGCTCGCAGTCGGTTTCGTGCTCGGCGCCATTGTGTCGCCCCCCGATGCGGTTGCGCCGCTCGCCATCGTTCGTCGGCTGGGCGTTCCGCGCCGGCTCATCGTCGTGCTTGAAGGTGAAGGCCTCGCCAATGACGCAACCGCCCTGATCCTTTACCGCTTTGCCGTCGCCGCGGTCGGCAGCGGCGTGTTCTCCCTGGCGGAGGCCGCGGGAACGTTTGCCCTTATCGTGGTCGGAGAGATTGCCTACGGCATTGGCTTGGGCTGGCTCAGCCTGCGCTTGCGCCGCTGGGCGCGCGACCCCCGAGTCGAGATCACGCTATCGCTTCTCACGCCTTATGCCGCGTTTTTGCTTCCCGCGCATTTTGGGGGATCGGGCGTTTTGGCGACGATAGCCGCCGGATTATTCGTGAGTTGGAACGGGCCGCTGCTCATTCCGGCCGCTACGCGACTGCAAGGAATCTTCTTTTGGGATCTGGTCGTCTATTTGCTCGAGGGAGTGGTCTTCCTCGTGACTGGTTTGCAGATTCGAACGCTGCTCGATCAGGTGGATATGATCTCCTTGCGCGGCGCGTTGCTCGCCGTCCTGCTGACCGTCGCAGTCGTCATCGTTGCCCGGTTCGTCTGGGTCTATCCGGCGATTTATTTGCCACGCTGGCTCAATCCCGCGCTTGCGCGCCGCGATCCAGCTCCGCCCTGGCAGTGGCCCTTCTTCCTCGCGTTCGTCGGCATACGCGGCGTCGTCTCGCTGGCGGCGGCGCTGGCGATTCCGTTGACCACGCTCACCGGCACGCCGTTTCCCCATCGCGATCTCATTCTGTTCGTGACGTTCGGAGTGATCGTGGCCACGCTGGTCGGCCAGGGATTGCTGTTGCCGAGCCTTGTGCGCTGGCTCGCCTTGGGGAGCCACGCGGCTGACGAGCGCGAGCGCGAGCACACAGCCGAGCTCTCTGCGCGCGCGGAAGCATTGAACGTGGCGCAAAACCGGCTTGACCGGCTTGCGGCCGAGGGTCGAATTGCACCCGAGGTGCTGGCAATTCTGCGGGCCAGGCATCGCGATCGTGCGGGGCGGCTGCCGCGAAATACGTCAAATGGGGTCGACACTGCCGCCGCAGCCGCAGACCTCAGGTGGGAACTGATTGCCGCCGAGCGCGAATACATCTACCAGCTGTTCCGCGAGGGCAAAATTACCGACGAGGCGCGCCGACGCATCGAGCGAGAGCTCGATCTGGAGGAGGCCGGCATCGCATGCAAGAAAGAGGGCGGAGTGGAGCCTCTTCTCTAGGATTTCGCACTCCGTTGCACCCGGCGGCAAATTTCGAGACTATCGGCGATCGGGCCGCCGGGCGCTCGATGAACCGGAACCGGGATGGCTCGCGTCAACGGAGGACACCGATGAAGTGGATGCTCACCATGCTTGCGGCCGGCGCCTGCGCCGGCGCGTTCACCGCCCCGGCGGCGCCGGCGCAGGCGGCAGACATGTCGCTCACGCGGCTCGACTGCGGGACGCCGCAGGCGCCCGTCGCCGTGAACCAGCGCTTCTCCGACATCTACGCGTATGGAGATCTCAAGCTGCAGTTCGTCTACAGCTGCTATCTGATCAAGCACGGTGACGACTATCTGCTCTGGGACACCGGCCATGCCATGACGACGCCGAACGTGGCGCCGAAGGTGAGCATCGTCGACCAGCTGGAGAAGATCGGCGTCAAGGTCGATCAGGTCAAATACGTCGGCATCAGCCATTATCACGGCGATCACACCGGCCAGGTCGGCTCGTTTCCGAAGGCGACGCTGCTGA
>VAZL01000943.1 GCA_005883445.1 Alphaproteobacteria bacterium
CGCAGGACATGCGCTCGGAAATGCTCGGCGCCATGGCGCGCATGGGCTGCAAGGTGGAAAAGCATCACCACGAGGTCGGCTCGGCCCAGCACGAGCTCGGGTTCCTGTTTGCGCCCATGGTGCGCATGGCCGACCAGATGCAGATCTACAAATACTGCGTGCAGCAGGTCGCGCAGATCTACGGCAAGACCGCGACCTTCATGCCCAAGCCGGTGTACGGCGACAACGGCTCCGGCATGCACTGCCATCAATCGATCTGGAAGGAGGGCAAGCCCACCTTCGCCGGCAACAAATACGCCGACCTCTCGGATATTGCGCTCCAATACATCGCCGGCATCCTCAAGCACGCGCGCACCATCAACGCGTTCACCAATCCCACCACCAATTCCTACAAACGGCTGGTGCCGGGCTTCGAGGCGCCGGTGTTGCTCGCCTATTCGGTGCGCAACCGCTCGGCCGGGTGCCGCATTCCGCTCGCCTCCTCGCCTAAGGCCAAGCGCGTCGAGGTGCGCTATCCGGATCCGCTCGCCAATCCCTACCTCGCCTTTGCCGCCATGCTGCTGGCGGGTCTCGACGGCATCAAGAACAAGCTCGATCCCGGCCCCGCCATCGACAAGGACCTCTACGACCTACCGCCCGCGGAGCTCAAGCAAATCCCGACCGTGTGCGGCTCGCTGCGCGAGGCGCTCGGCTATCTCGAGAAGGACCGCGCCTTCCTCAAAGCGGGCGGGGTGTTTGACGATGACTTCCTCGACGCCTACACGGACCTCAAGATGCAGGAGATCATCCGTTTCGAACACACGCCACATCCGGTCGAGTTCGAAATGTACTATTCAGCGTAGCGTCCTCCCAACATCGCAGTTGCGATGCACCTCAACCGGGCGCCTGCGGGCGCCCTTTCTTTATTCGAGTGCCGTGGCAAGCGATCAGAAACGGCTGATCACGTTGGAATCGCGTCGGCGAGCGGGACGAACAGATCTTCGATCGGGACCGGGCGGGCGATGAAGTGCTGTTCGACCATGTACGCGACCAGCGCCTGCAAGGTCGGCCGATTGGCCTCGATGCCGTAGGGAAAGGCATCGCCCCCGAACAGTTCGTCGATCTCCTCCACGTCGTCGATCAGCCACGGCAGCATGGCGCTGAGCGAGCCCGCGTAGCGCATTCGACTGCGGGCGCGCCGCTTCGACTCCACGAATGCGTCGTAGAGGCTCTGCGCGATCCAGCGCTGCCGCTCGTAGAGATCGCGGCGCATGGCAATGAGATGCATGATCGGAAAGATCTTGGTCCGTTGATAGAGTTCGCGCTCGCGCCGACGGTAGTCGGGAAACAGGCGCGCGACGTCGGGATGGCGCCCGAGCTCGTCGGGCTTGCGCGATCCGATCAGCGCGTCGATCGCGCCGCGCGCGAGCAGCGCTCCCAGCGGCTTTCTCCACGGCGCCCTCCACCCAGCGGATGGTTGCGACATCCACGTTGAATTCATGCATGAGATGGCCGCGCACCCAGATCGCCGCGGTCTGGGTATAGAGCGGCAGCCCGACGCGCTTGCCTTCGAGATCCTTCGGCGTGCGGATGCCGCGGCGGGCATTGATGAAGATGTAGCCGTATCGAAAAACGCGCGAGGGAAACACCGGCAGCGCGACGAATGGACAATCGCCGCGGCCCATCAGGCTGATGAATTCGGACGCCGACAATTCCGCCACGTCGAATTCCTGTCCACCCACCATGCGGTCGAAAATCTCGCGTCCCGACCTCAGCGTGATGCAATTGAGGGTGAGCCCCGCGGGGACCACATCCCCCTCGCGGATCGCGTCCATCCGATCGTAACGGCAGCAGGCAAAGGTCAGGGCAAGACGCGACATGGCGCACCCGTGGCCGAATCCCTCACGCGTCGGCGTCCTGTCATTCATATCGGTGGACACGCGCATGTCGACGCGGTCGACGGCGCGATAACGACGGACGCGATCCCGCCCCCCCCACGGGGCCGGGGCCAACCAACCCCTGTTATTCCCTGTTTTTAGGCGAGTTAGCGACTTAGCCTTGCATTATGGTGTGTACTTTGTATTACAAAGTACACTACGACACGGAGGTTCCGATGACCAGCAAGGACAGCGTTCGCGAGGACATCGCCTTCATTCGCCACGCCATCGAGCAAGGACGCGGTTACGCCGGTGCGCATAGCTTCGACTTGCTCGTATGGGGCAGCGCCCTCGCGACGGGCTATCTCGGCACCTATGCGACCGTCACCGGATGGTGGCGTCTCAATCCAAATTGGCTGTGGGCCGTCTGCATCGTCCTGCCATGGCTCTACTCGCTACGCCGACTGCTGCGTTCCCTCCTGTTCCACTCGCAGCCGATTGCGACCCCGCCGCTCGTGATCCAGGCGCTGCGGATGCTGTGGTTCGGTTGCGGTATTTTCCTGTCGCTATTTTCAGTCGCGGTGATCGTTGCGGGAGACATGCGTCAGGGCTGGTTCAACGCCGTCGCTGCGGGAATTTTCGGCATCGCGTTCTTCGTGAGTTCGTATCTGTGCAATCTT
>VAZL01000348.1 GCA_005883445.1 Alphaproteobacteria bacterium
TTCTCGTCGACGGCGTGAATGCCGTGCCGGCCAATCCGCCGGCGGATTCCGTCACGGTCATCGATCTCAAGGCCTCGCCGCCCAAGGTCTCGGCCCAGTTGCAGGCGGGGCAGGGCGCCGCGGGCGTGTCGATCAATCGCGCTGGAACGCTCGCGCTGGTCGCCAACCGCTCGGAGGGAACGGTCTCCGTCTTTTCCATCGCCGGCAATACGCTCACGCCGGTCGGCAAGGTCAATTTGGGCGATGACAAAGCGGGCCCAAGCCATGTCGCCATTACACCGGATGGCAAGACGGCGCTGGTGACCCGCGACGGCGACAACAAGATTTCGGTGCTGTCGATCGACGGCACCAAGGTCGAGCACACCAAACGCGATATCTCAGCGGGACTGCGGCCCTACGGGCTCGTTGTCCATCCCAACGGCAAGGTCGCGGTGGCGGCGAATATCGGGACGGGGAGTGGCGATGCCGATACCGTGAGCGTGATCGATGCGAAGAACAGCCCGTTCTTCAACGACTACGGCTTGGTGAAGGTGCTGAGTCTCAAAGGCAACGAGCTGGTGCCGCTGACCGAGGCTAAGGTCGGCCACTGGTGTCAGGGTCTCGCTTGGAGCAAGGGCAACCGCACGCTGCTGGTTCAGTGTATGGTCGAGAAGGAGATCATGGTGTTCAGCTTCGACGGCAAAGAGCTCAAGCCCGCCGGATCGATCAAGTTCAATGCGGGCCCGGCCGGCATCCGGACCGCAGAGCCGTGAGCAGCGAGCAGGAGCCCGGCCAAGCACATCCTCGCCGCGGCGCGCCATCGCGCCGCGTTGCGAGCAAGCTGGATTTAGCCCGGGATGGCGATAGATTGCGCGAGGACACCATCGTTGCGCCGGGTCGCTATTCATCGCACTCCATGGAACGGTTGCTGCGCGCCGCCATCAATACCTGGCATGGCCTCCTCGCCGCGGCGCGCAGCGAGGAGGCTTTTCGCCAGGAATTGATGGCACTCGTTGTGGCGATACCGGTCGCCTCCCTGGTTGCCGAAGAGTCGTGGAAGCGCCTCGCGCTCATCGCCGTCGTGGCTTTCGTCCTGGTGGTCGAGTTGTTGAACACCGCCATCGAAAAACTGGCCGATCGCGTCAATCTCGCGGTCGATCCACAAATCGGCCGGGTCAAGGACATGGGCTCCGCTGCGGTCGGCCTTGCGCTGCTCATCGCCGGGCTGACCTGGCTGTTGGCGCTGGCCGAGCGATTTGGGCTGATCTGACCAGACCTCGGCGCGATTGCCGGGCGCGGGCGCGACGCGCTAGACCTAAGCCATGAATGCGCGGCCCACCGACCGTTTGGCCATCGCGATCGGACAGCTCAATCCGACCGTCGGCGACATCGCCGGCAATGCCGAAAAGGCGCGCCGCGCGCGTGCCGAGGCGGCCCGTTCCGGCGCCGACATTGTGGCGCTTCCGGAGCTTTTCCTGTCCGGGTATCCGCCGGAGGATCTCGTGCTCAAGCCGGCGTTCCAGGCGGCGTGCCGGGCGAAGGTCGAGGAGCTTGCGCGTGAAACCGCGGGCGGCGGCCCGGCGCTGCTCATCGGCACGCCTTGGCTCGAGGAACGCAAGCTCTACAACGCCTATTGCTTGCTCGACCGCGGCGTCATCGCCGCCGTGCGCCGGAAGGTGAACCTGCCGAACTATGGCGTGTTCGACGAACGGCGCGTCTTCGCGCCGGGGCCGCCGCCCGGTCCCGTCAATTTCCGCGGCGTGCGCGTCGGCATTCCGATCTGCGAAGACATCTGGACCGAATGGGGCGACTACGAAGACGTGGTCGAATGCCTCGCCGAGACCGGGGCGGAGTTGATGATCGTTCCCAATGGCTCGCCGTACTGGCGGGACAAGGAAGACGTGCGCCTCAACCTTGCGGTCGCACGCGTGACTGAGAGCGGCGTGCCGCTGATCTATATCAACCAGGTCGGCGGCCAGGACGAGCTCGTGTTCGACGGCGCATCGTTCGGTCTGCATGCCGATCGCGCGCTCGCCTTTCAACTCCCGGCCTTTCGCGAAGTCGTCAGCACGGTCCGCTGGGAGCGCAGCGGCAACGGCTGGCGCTGCGTCGATGGTGTCATCGTTCCGGTCGAAGAGGGAGACGAGGCGGACTATTTCGCCTGCATGCTCGGACTACGCGACTACGTGAACAAGAATGGCTTCAAGGGCGTCGTGCTCGGGCTTTCGGGCGGCGTCGATTCCGCCCTCGTGGCAGCGGTGGCGGTCGATGCCTTGGGAGCGGACCGCGTGCGTTGCGTGATGCTGCCCTATCGCTATACGTCGCAGCAATCGCTCGACGACGCGGCGCGGGTCGTGGAGGCGCTTGGCGTCAAATACGACGTGGTGGCGATCGAGAGCGCGGTTCTGGGACTCGAAAAAGCCCTCGCGCCGGTCTTCGCAGGCCAGCCGCGCGACGTCACCGAAGAAAATCTGCAAGCGCGCGCCCGCGGCACCATGCTGATGGCGATGTCCAACAAGTTCGGCCTGATGGTGGTGACCACCGGCAATAAATCGGAAATGTCGGTGGGCTATGCCACGCTCTATGGCGACATGAACGGCGGCTTCAACCCGATCAAGGACCTCTACAAGACCGAGGTCTACCGGCTCGCGCGCCTGCGCAACGGCTGGAAGCCCGCGGGCGCGCTCGGGCCCGACGGTCCGGTGGTCCCCGACAACATTCTCACCCGCGCGCCGACCGCCGAGCTGCGCGAGAACCAGACCGACCAGGACACGCTGCCGCCCTACGACGTGCTCGATCAAATCCTCGAACGGCTAGTGGAGCGCGAAGAGCCGATCGCCAAGATCGTCGCCGACGGCTTCGATCGCGAGACGGTCATGAAGGTCGAGCGCATGCTCAATCTCGCCGAGTACAAGCGCCGGCAAGCGGCGCCCGGGGTCAAGGTGACGTTGAAGAACTTCGGTCGTGACCGCCGCTACCCCATCGTCAACCGCTTCCGCGATTCCGGTGCGCCACTGCCGGAGCCCGACCGCTCGCTGGTGAAGAACGCGGCGGCGAAAAGCGAAGCGTACGATTTCTGAACGCTCTCCTCCCTTTTCCTTCGTCCGCAATCGGGAGGGCGAGGCACTGCGCAGCAAGAGAGGGAACGATGTACAAAGCGTCCGCGGGTGTCACCCTGCCAACCTCGATCATCGGCTCACTGCCGCGGCCGGCCTGGTACACCGCAGTGCTGGGACCGAAAAGCTTCCTCGAAGCCATGGTCAATTCGCGCTACCGCGAACAGTACGAGGATGCGGTCTCATGCTTTCTGCGGGCGCAGGAAACAGCTGGCCTCGACATCTTGACCGACGGCGACGCGCACTACGACGAGGAGGTCGGCGGCATGAGTTGGCAGGGCTACCCGCTGACCCACATGGACGGTTTTGCCGAATTGCCGCAGCCGACGGCCTACAAGATCGGTGCGGTCGCCTATCCGCGCGGGCATATCCTGCACGACTTCCTCGAAGCGCGCGTGTTCCCCAGGATCGTGGGGCCGGTCGGGCGCGGCAGGTTGCAATATGCGGCGATGTGGAAGACGGCGCAGCGCATGACCAAGAAGCCGATCAAGTTCGGGACCATCCTGCCCGAACTGATCGCGGCTTCGGTCGAAGACGACCACTACAAGGATCCGGTCGAACGCACGTGGGCGATCAGCAATGCACTCAACGAGGAGCTCCACGAGCTCGCCGACGCCGGCTGCCCGGTCATACAGATGGAGGAGCCGCAGATTCACATGGTGCCGGCGCGCGGCAAGACGTTCGGCAAGCTCGACACGGCCGACCTGGTGAAGATATTCAACAACACGGTGAAGGGTCTGCGCGGCAAGACCGAAGTGTGGTGCCACACCTGCTGGGGCAACCCATCCCAGCAGCGCATTTTCCGCGACGTCCAGAGCTACCAGCCGACACTCGAAGCGCTCAACCACGTCGAGGCCGACGCGCTGACGTTCGAGACCTGTTCCTCCGGCACCGGCGATTTGAAGGCAATCGGCGAGGTGATCAAGGACAAGAAGGTCGTGATCGGCGTCATCGACCATCACACCCTGCAGGTCGAGCGGCGGGACGCGATCGCCGACCTCATTCGCGAGGCGCTCAAACACATTCCGCCGGAGCGGCTGATCATTTCATCCGACTGTGGCATGGGCCGCGAGGGCATGGGCCGCCGGCACGCCACTTACAAGATGGTGGCGATGGTGCTCGGCACCAATATCGTGCGCAAGGAGCTGGGACTGCCGCAAGCGGAATGCCTGGCTGCGGATCAGCGTTATTCGCTCACGGCGACAAAGATGTAAGCAAGTTGGGCGAGAACGATTTGAACACGGGCGAACAGTTCCAACTCAGCGACGAGGCCGCCGAGCGCTACGAGCGCTGCCCCGCCCGATACATCCTCGGCCCCTGGGCGCCATTGCTGGTCAACGCGGCTTGCCCGACCGCCGGCGAGCGCGTGTTGGACGTTGCTTGCGGGACTGGCGTCGTCGCCCGCATCGCGGCGGAGCGTGTCGGTCCCAGCGGACGCGTGATCGGTGTTGATTTGAACCCGGGAATGATCCGGGTCGCACGCTCGCTTCCTGCTCCGATCGGCGCACCGATCGAATGGCTTGAGCGCAGCGCGCTCGACCTGCGGTTGGAGGATGCGAGCTTCGATGTGGTTCTGTGTCAGCAGGGACTCCAGTTCTTTCCCGACAAGGCGCTCGCGCTGCGGGAGATGCGCCGTGTGCTAGACCACGGCGGCCGTCTTGCGCTCAGTGTGTGGAAGGGCGTCGGCGCTTATCATCATGCTGTCGGCGACGCGCTCGCTCGGTTCATATCGGCCGAATCCGCCGTCCGCTTCTGCGCGTCGCGACAAGTCCCAACCGAAGAGGACCTGCGACGCCTCGCAACGCAAGCGGGCTTCGCCGACGTGGAAGTGCGTCTCCATGAAATCAATATCCACCTTCCGCGTCTCGATGAATTCACGCTGAACCATCTGGCCGGAACGCCGGTCGCAGACGGCCTCGCTGGCGCGACGCCTGAAGCGCGGGAGAAACTTGCAGCGAGCGTCATGAAGCAGCTGCAGCGCTACGCCGACGGCGACGGGGTCACCTATCCCGAAGAGGCGCGAGTGTTGACGGCTCGCGTTCTATGAGCACGTCTAGGCCAAGCAATCCACTTGCCGCGATCGTGGTGACGAACACGCCGGGAGGACCTTCCGACATTATCGCCTGCATCACGGTGGCGGCGATCACCGCACCGGGTAGATCGTCGGTCCGACCGCGCGCACTTTGCGCTTGCCCGGTGCTTGCTCGCCTGGTGCTTGCTCGACTTTGTCCTCGGCCGCCGGCGCGGCGCCTTGCTCGGCGTTGGCGGGTGAGGGCGGCGCGCTGTTGACGGCATCTGCGCCTTTCGGCGCCTGCCGGCCGGGATTGGCGCCGAGGTTGAGTTGTTTCGCCCGCTCCTCCGTCACCACGATATCGCCGCGTTCGATGGTCTGATCATCCCCTTGCCGCAGGGCTTCGGCCCAGGATTGGCCGGGTAGCCGACAGCTGCAGGCGGCATTGTACTGTTTGCGATAGCTGAACGCGGTGGGCAGATCCGAGTAGACCCTGCCGCTCACCGACATCGCGCGGGAGACATCTTCGCCGGGGTTGCGGTGGCTGTAGAGGGTCACCTCGGTGGCCGGGCACATGCGCCGGCAAAGCTGTTCGTCGTCCGCGAACTTGCCCGGCACCGTGGAGTAGGAAATCGGGAAGTAATAGCCGTCGCAGGTTCTCACGCACAGCGTCCGATAGGTGCCCGCGAGCGGGGCATTGGGAGCGGGCGCGACGCCTGCGCCGCCGAATAGGCTGTCGAAAAAGCCACCCGGCCCGCCGGTGACATATTGACGGTATTGCGGACCGCAATCGTTCTGCCCGAGGGCTACCAGGATGCCGCGCCGCTGCCCCTCGCGCTCGCCGCTGTTGCCCTGCAGCCGCTGGATGTCGGTCAGCGTGCGGTCGAGGTTCGCACGCATCTGCTGGATCTGGTTGTTGAGCGGGCCGCATTGCGGCGACTGTCCGCTGAACAAGGCAAAGAAGCCGCCCCCTTGGCAACCCAGGCGCTGGGATTGCTGGCCCAGGCGATCGAGTTCGGCCTGCTGCTTGGCCGCGGCGTCTTCGTAGCGCTTGATCTGGTCCGCCTTTGCAGGATCGACCCCGGCACCGCGATCGATCGCGGCGAGCTGGCTTTCGAGCCGGAGACAGGCTTGGCTGCGCGCGGCCGTGTTGGGAGCGGGGGCCGTATTGGGCGCAGGCACCGGATTGGGAGGAGGAGGAGCGCCGAACGGAAAGGAAAACTGCGCCGCTGCGGGCACGGCGCATAGAACGAGTACGGACAGGGCGGCGCCCGGTCCGCGCAAGACTTTCGTGATCGCTGTGCCAATCATGGAGCCCGACCCGACGGTCACAGTCGCCGATGGAAGCGCCGGAATGGTGACCAAAGTGTGAAGATCCCGGGCCGGTGGGCTAGGCGTTTCCATAGCACCTGCTCGGGTTACGCCCCCGCGGGTGCCGGCTCGATAGCGGCCTCATCGTCCGCGAAACCCTGCCTCGAAAGGGGGATC